>JAZOMP010000060.1:0-7744 GCA_045654045.1 Acutalibacteraceae bacterium | reverse complement strand
GAAACTCTGTTAAGTTTTTCCGCTCTCGTGAGAGAGCCTTGCCATTATATCAAACCGTTTTTCGTTTGTCAAGCCTTTTTCAAAACTTTTTTCAAACTTTTTCAGTTCGCTTTTTCGGCGCCCCCGCTCTCGCGACAGCTTTGCTATAATAACACTATTTATCCGATATGTCAACACCTTTTTTCCACTTTTTTTGCCAAAAATCACTTCTTGTTAAATATTGATATTAATTAAAAGATTAGAGAAATAGTCTTGTATAATTTGATAATATCTGTTATTATATACATTATTATTGTACTTAATTATACTGCTTATTCACGGAGGATAACCATGCCGATTAAAATAGACGGCAACCTGCCTGCACGCAGCAGCCTTGAAAGCGAAAACATATTCGTAATGACAAACGAGCGTGCAATGACTCAGGACATTCGCCCGCTTAAAATACTTATACTTAATTTAATGCCCACAAAGATTGAAACGGAAACGCAGATACTTCGTCTGTTGAGTAACACACCTATTCAGGTTGAGGTTGAGCTGTTGCAGACCGCAACACACAAGGCAACCCACGTTTCAAGCGAGCACATGCTTGCCTTTTACAAGACCTTTGACGATATCAAGCACAAGAAATACGACGGTATGATTGTTACCGGCGCACCCGTTGAGAAGTTTGAGTTTGAAGAGGTTGACTACTGGGACGAGCTTTGCACGATATTTGATTGGGCCGATAAAAACGTATATTCTACCTTCCACATCTGCTGGGGTGCACAGGCAGGACTTTACCACCGCTACGGTTTGAAGAAACACAAGCTTGACAAAAAGATGTTCGGTGTATTCAAACACAGGGCACTTGATTTGTTTCATCCCCTGCTCCGCGGCTTTGACGAGGAATTCTACGTTCCTCACTCACGCCACACAGAGGTAAGGATTGACGAGATTTCTCTGATTAAGGATTTGCAGGTACTCGCCTATTCAAGCAAAGCAGGTGTACACCTGCTTTCAGATATGCAATGCCGCAACTTTTATGCCTGCGGTCACGCGGAATACGACCGCGACACGCTGGCAAAGGAATATTTCAGAGATGTCAAGGCAGGGCTTGAAATTGAAGTGCCCGAAAACTACTTCCCCGATGACGACCCCGAGAAGGTACCGGTTATCAGGTGGCGAGGTCACGGCAGCCTGCTTTTCAGCAACTGGCTGAACTATTTCGTTTACCAGAGAACACCGTACGATTTATCTACAATGTAATATATTATATAAAGAAAAACACCGATGTGTTCCGTAATTGGAAGCATCGGTGTTGTTTTTTATCAATAAGCTTATTTTATTTGAGCAATGCAGCTACAAGACCCTTGAGGAAAATTGTCAGGTCGAAGGCATCAGCAGGGATTTCAAAAACGCTGTCGTCAACGGTGAAGGAGATATTCTCGAAATAGGTGTACTGGATTGAGCCTGTCTGGGCATCGGTGACCTTGAGCATTTTGAGAGTATCGCCAACGTAGTAGAACTTGCTTGTGACCTGTGCTCTGTCGTCAAACTCCTCGACATAGTACTCGACACCGTCAACGGTTTCGTTACAGCTCTTGAGGTAGCGGAGAACGCCGAGAGTGATATCGCTTGCACCGCCGAGAAGTCCCCACAAATCGGGCTCGCCGATTACGGAGCCATCGAGTTTAACATAGAAGAACGGAAGGAAGGGCAGGATACCATAGATATTGTCGCCGTCGTAAATAGCACGGGCGGAAAGGAAGCCTGCGTTATATTCGTAGGCAAGCTTGTTACCCTTTATGTAAACGGTATCGGTTGCGCTTGTACGCAGGAAGCCGAAAAGATTTACGTCGCCTGCTCTGAGTGTGACTGAAACCTCTTTTGCATCGTTGATTTTAGCAAAGAGTGCTTCGGTCTTGTTTGTTTCGGCTGCAGATGCACCGAAAGCAAAGGTTGAAAATGCAATTATAAGAGCAAGAATTATGCTTAACGTTTTTTTCATTTGTATTTACCTCCTTGGTTTTATTTATTATAACATATATTCATTTATTAATTGTTACATAAAAGTAAATTACAGTTTGTCGGGTTGATTGCAAGCGTAAAAGTGATTGTCAAAAGCTCCCTTTGAAGGGAGCTGACACGAAGTGACTGAGGGTTGTTGTAAAAAACATTCCAATCCTCCGTCACGGCTTTGCCGTACCACCTCCTTTTTCAAGGAGGTTAATATCCCTGGCCTACAAAATCAATCTTCATTTTTGATAAAGGTTATTTCGGGTAATGAGTTCAGAATAAACTCGTAGTAATATTCCCAACTGTATACAAAAAAATGAACTATATTATGACAATCTGTTTCCCGATAAGCTTTGATATACCAATCCAAAAACTCACTATCTGTAATCAGGATAGGTGCACCGGCAACATAATCGGGGTTATTATCCATAATTTCAAGAATAATATCTTCGTTTGTTGACACTATAGAATTCTGGCTGATTCTGTGAGCAAGAACGGAATCGCCGAAATCAAATTGAAGTTTTCCAATAGAAATACCCGAATATCTAGGACACACAGATAAAGTTAATTTGATTGTTTTATCATCAATTTTGAATTCATCGTGAAGGAGTTCCATCTCCCGTGTCAAGCCGTCAATAACCAAGAGCTCAGTTTTTCTTACAATAACGGATTCATTTGTTTCAATTTTTATATCACTTTCCGTATTACGCTTTTGGAAAAAGCTTTTCATTATATTTCATCTCCTAATCTAAAATATAAAAAGGTGTACCTCTTACATCAAGAAGTACACCTTTCGTAATTCAAATCAATCAGTCTTCTTTTCTCCTTACTGCGACAACAGCGGCAGAAGCGAGAGCTACGACAGAAGCGAGGGTAAAGCCGAGGCTGACGGAAGAGCCTGTGCTCGGGCTCTTGGAGTCGTCCTTCTCTTCTTCCTTAACGTCGTCTGCTGTAGGCCATTCTGCATTTACGAGGCTGTCAACCATTGCTTTGAAAGCATCGATCGTTTCGTTGATAGCGAAAACCTGAGCATTTACAAACTGGCTGTAATCAATACTTCCCAAAGCCTGTGCAGCCGCACCGAGAACGGTTGAAGGAACGTTGACCTGGTCAAAATAAACCTTGTAGACGTTATTGCCGCCTTCGGCAAAGGTTTCCTTGCCTGTCATTTTTGCGCCGTTGAACTCGACAACAGATTCGTCAAGAACGAAATCGTTAATATCATATCTGTCATCAGAATTCTTTATATGCTGATCAATTGTGGGAGCGTAAGTCTTGACGTATGTAAGAATTTCAGCCTGTGATTTGACTGTTTTGCCTGCGTTTACTTCAATTTTCATTGTAAGCGGATCAATATCGGAGCTATGATAAAGAGTTGTGTCATCAAAAGCAGGTCTGAAGATAACTTCGATAGTAGCGGTAGTCTTCTTGAGCTGCTTAAGAGTTACATTCCAGACGTACTTCACGCCCTCTTCATAGGTCTTTGCGTCTGCAGGCTCAAGGATGATATCTGCCTTTTCAACATCAAAATCGTCAAAGGAGATTTCCTTATTGCCGTCGACAGCCTGAATCTTTGCTGTGATATCGGTACTCTTTGTATTGAGGAAAGCCTTGATTGCAGCGTTATCAGCTACAGGCTTTTTGCAGATAGCATCTGTGTATGCAAGCTCAAAATCAGCAACAGGAGCCATTGCACCCTCACCCTCGAAGGGTTTGAGAGTAACGACAACCTTTGCATCCGCACGGGGAGCAGGTTTACCTGCAGCCTTTACAGCACCCTTGAGTGCAATACCTGCAAGGTCGCTGTAAACAGCTTCCTTTTCTTCGCCTATAATAAGTGATGCGCCGAATTCTTTTGCGCCGATTGTTGCCTTTGCATCATCTTCTGTTACAATAGGAGCAACAGCAGCAGTAAGCTCAACAAGACCCTTTGTGCCCTTAGCAAAATCGAACTTGATTGTGAAAAGGGTCATATCATTTGTCTTGTCTGTGTTTGCAGCAGAGGTTACGTTGAGAGTAACCTTATCTGCTTCAACTTTAGCTTCACCGCTGACATCCTTGCCAAGGGTTGCGCTGACATCCTTAAGGGCACCCTTATTCTCGTAACTGAGGACGATGGAAGCATTTTTAAGCTCCGTATCCGGAGAAAGGCTGACAGTTACAGTCTGTGCCTTTGATTCGGGAGCGACGTTTGAAATAGAGGAAATTTTAACATAGGGGTTTTCATTAGCTGCACTTGCCATAACAGAAACCGCACCGAAAACGAGTGCAACAGCAAGAAGAGCAGCAACAAGCTTGTTCATTCTGATTTTCACTTGAATTCATCCTTTCAATTGCAACCGTTACGGTTGCAGGGAGATTTAAATTCTCTCCATATGGATATTATAATATAGAAAAGAAATTTTTGTCAACAAAATGTTGTGTATTTCACACTAACAAAGCACAATATCAGTACGCTTTCTGCGATTTTTTTCTTTTATCCTTTTCTACAGAGAAATTAAGGTCGGTAGTGAGCACCTTTTCCTGCCTTGAGCTGTCCTTTACAAGCACGGGCTCAGCACCGTTTTTAACACAATCCGCAGTAATTACAACCTTGCAGACAGTAGCATCCGAAGGAATAGCATACATTATCGGGATGAGTGTTTTTTCCACAATTGAGCGCAAACCTCTTGCACCCGTCTTCTTCTCGAGAGTCATATCGGCAATTGCGTCAAGTGCTTCGTCCTCAAACTCAAGCTCAACGTCATCCATACCGACAAGCTGTGTGTACTGCTTGACAATGGAATTCCTGGGCTCTTTAAGAATGCGTACAAGTGAAGCTCTGTCAAGCTCGTGGAGAGCAGTCATAACCGGCATACGACCGACAAGCTCGGGAATAAGACCGAACTTGACAAGATCCTGATGGATAGCCTGGCCCATAATGTAGTCTGTATCAAGCTGACTCTTGTCTCTGATTTCAGCCTCAAAGCCGAGTGCAGAGCCGCCGATACGCTTTTCGATAATCTTTTCAATTCCGTCAAACGCACCGCCGCAGATAAAGAGTATATTAGCTGTATTAATCTGAATAAATTCCTGCTGAGGATGCTTTCTGCCGCCTCCGGGAGGAACGTTGGAAACAGTACCCTCAATAATCTTGAGGAGTGCCTGCTGTACGCCCTCGCCGCTTACGTCACGGGTGATGGAAGCGTTTTCGGATTTTCTTGCGATTTTGTCAATTTCATCGACATAGATAATGCCGCGCTCGGCCTTTTCTATATCGAAATCGGCCGCCTGAATGAGGCGAAGAAGAATGTTTTCAACGTCCTCACCGACGTAGCCTGCCTCTGTAAGCGTGGTTGCATCGGCAATTGCGAAGGGCACGTCAAGGGTCTTGGCAAGGGTTTGTGCAAGCATAGTTTTGCCGACACCCGTGGGACCGAGCATAAGAATATTGCTCTTCTGGATTTCCGCACCCGAATCGTGGCCGAAGAAGATGCGCTTATAGTGGTTATAAACAGCAACGCTCAGGACAATTTTTGCTTCGTCCTGACCTATTACGTATTCGTCAAGTTTTTCTTTGATCTGCATAGGCTTGGGCAGAGTGAAAGCACCGGGCTGAGCAGACTTTCTGCTCTTGTGGGACTCCCCTTCTTCCTCAATTATGCTACGGCAAAGTTCAACACATTCGTCACATATAAAGACACCGGGGCCTGCGATAAGCTTATCAACCTGGCTCTGGAGCTTGTTGCAGAACGAACAGCGGACTGCCTTTTCTCTGATATCGCCGTCTCTTGGCATTGGTATTTTCTCCTAAAATAAATTTTATCTCTTGTAAAGGACCTTATCAACAAGCCCGTATGCAGCTGCTTCTTCTGCGCTCATCCAGTTGTTTCTGTCTGTATCAAGCGCAATTGTTTCAATATCCTTGCCTGTGTTTTCGGCGAGGATTTTGTTGAGGTTGTTCTTGATTTTGAGGATGTGCTCAGCCTCGATTGCGATATCGGATGCCTGACCCTTGGTACCGCCGAGTGGCTGATGAATCATAATTTCGCTGTTGGGAAGTGCATAACGCTTGCCCTTTGCGCCCGAGGAAAGCAGGAAAGCACCCATGCTTGCAGCCATACCCATACAGATTGTTGAAACGTCACACTTGATGTACTGCATAGTGTCATAAATTGCAAGACCTGCGGAAACAGAGCCGCCGGGGCTGTTGATATAAAGGCTGATGTCCTTTTCGCTGTCCTGACCCTCAAGGAAGAGAAGCTGTGCAACAACAAGGCTTGCGGTTGCATCGTTAACCTCGTCGGAAAGGACGATTATTCTGTCGGTGAGCAGTCTTGAAAAAATATCGAACTGTCTTTCGCCTCTGCTCGTCTGTTCAATAACGTACGGTACTAAACTCATTTTTCATTTCTCCTTTTATAGATATTGACCGGCAGAAACATTTCTTGCGAAGGCTCTGCCGGTCTTACAGACATTAAATCTTATTATTGGCTGTTACGCTTTATGATTATTCAGCGTCTTCTGCCTTTTTCTCTGCGGCCTTCTTGGTTGTGCGCTTCTTGGGAGCGGGCTTTTCCTCACCCTCAGCAGCTTCTGCCTTGGGAGCAGCCTTCTTCTTGGGAGCGGCCTTCTTCTTTGCAACCTTTGCGTTGTCAACAACAACCTTCATAGCCTTCTGTACTGCAACGTCTGCCTTTACGCTTTCAACGGAAGCAAACTTCTTGACTGTTTCAAGGTCAATGCCGTAGGTTGTGGCAATCTTGTCATACTCTGCGTTGACATCGTCATCGGTAACTTCGATATTTTCAAGCTTTGCAATCTTCTCGAGTGCAAGGCGGAGCTTAACCTGCTTCTCAGCCTCTGCTCTGATCTGCTCGTCGAGAATCTTCTCGTCCATACCGGTGTATGCAAGGTACTGCTGGTAGCTGATGCCCTGGGACTCGAAGCGCTGGATAAAGCTGTCCTTATTCTGCTGGAAAGCCTCTTCAAGGAGGATTGCGGGAATCTCTGCCTTGAGGTTTTCTACAAGCTGCTCACGAAGAGCGTTCTCGAATGCGTTGTCAGCATCCTGCTGCTTGCGCTCTGTGATATCCTTCTCGCTGTCCTGTCCTTCAAGGAAAAGGAGCTGCGCAACGACAAGGCTTGCTGTTGCATCGTTCACCTCATCGGAAAGAACGATAATTCTGTCATTGAGGAGTCTTGAAAAAATGTCAAACTGTCTTTCTCCTCTGCTTGTCTGTTCAACAACATACGGTACTAAACTCATAACTACATCTTCCTTCCTTTATATTGTGTTATGACCGACAGACTTTCAATCTGACGAAGGTCTGCCGGTCGTAATGCTGAAATTTATTATGGACCACTAAGACCTGAAATTATTCAGCGTCTTCTGCCTTTTTCTCTGCAGCCTTCTTCTTGGGAGCTGCCTTTTTCTTGGGAGCGGGCTTCTCTTCCTTCTCGCCTTCTGCAGCCTTGGGAGCTGCCTTCTTCTTGGGAGCAGCCTTCTTCTTTGCAGCCTTAGCATTGTCAACAACTGTCTTCATAGCCTTCTGTACTGCAATGTCAGCCTTGATGTTATCGATAGGAGCAATCTTCTTGACTGTTTCGATATCAATACCGTATGTTGTAGCAATCTTGTCATACTCTGCTGCAACATCGTCATCAGTAACTACAAAGTTCTCAAGCTCTGCAATCTTCTCGAGAGCATAGCGGAGCTTAAGCTGCTTGAGAGCTACTTCACGAATCTGCTCGACAAGAACCTTCTCCT
>JAZOMP010000059.1:0-9508 GCA_045654045.1 Acutalibacteraceae bacterium | reverse complement strand
GTTATTTACAATAAAAACGCCAACGATGTTGATGACAGTGCAGATATCAACAGCTCCATCAAGGTAGCAGAAACCTTCCGCTATATCCTTCAGGGCCGTACACTGTGCGACGAGGTTGCAAAGGATTGCCATGCAGATATCTCTGCCGACGACGTAAGCGAAGCAATTACCGCAACCGTTATGGAAGGCACAAACATCATTATTGTCGACGTTACCACTGAATCCTCAGAAAAGACCTATGAAATAGCAAAGGGGCTTGCGGCAAATTACGGTGAAATCATCAACTACGCTTATCCCAACGCTACTCTTCAGATGTACGAAAAACCCTTTATGCCTGACGAGGCAGATTCGCAAACTTCTCTTATGACCTTCTCTCTCGTTGGCGTTGTTATCGGTCTTGCACTTGCTTTTGTTGTAATTATTATTACCAACGCCGTACACGACACGGTACAGAAGGCAGACGATATCCAGACCAAGCTCGATGCAAACCTTCTCGGTACTGTCGACTCAATCAAGACCGGCAAGGGCAAGAACAAAATCAAGCGTCTTCTTATTACGGACAGAACTCTCGGCTTCTCCTTTATAGAATCCTACAAGGCAATACGAACTAAGGTTGAAACCTACTGCCGCCGTAACGAGCACAAGGTTATTATGGTTACCAGTGCCAACGAAAACGAAGGTAAGACAACCTTTGCAATGAACCTTGCACTCAGCCTTGCACAGAACGGTAAGTCCGTTCTCGTAATAGATGCAGATATGCGTAAGCCCGCTGTTTGTAAATTCCTCAATCTTACGGTTAGCCCCGAATGTGACCTTGCAAACGTAATCAGCGGTAAAACAGAGCTCAGCGACGCTATCAAGTACGTTGAAAAGCACAAGCTCTTTATCCTTGCAACCGTACAGGCTAATGACGAGCCTACGGAAATTCTTTCTTCGCAGCAGATGAACAAACTCATCAAGGCAGCACGAAACGAGTTCGACTTCGTTATTGTCGATACTGCTCCCGCTTCTGTTGTTGCCGACGCAAATATTCTTTCCAACTTTGCCGACGCAGCAATACTCGTTGTTCGTGAGGACTTTGCAGCCTGTGCCCGAATCAGAGGTGTTATCGACGATATCAGCCAGAACAAAGCAGAGCTTATCGGCTGTGTATACAACTACGCTTCCACAAGCGGTGTAAGAGGCGCATACGGCAAATACAAGTACGGCTACGGTTACGGCTACGGCGGATACGGTTATGGCTATGGTTACGGCTACGGTTACGGCCACAGCCATTCAAATAACGACAAAGAAAAAGAAGAAAACGAACAGTAAAGAAAGGCGGAATTTAATTATGAAGAAAATCATTGTTGCGGTTCTCGTTATTGCGGTACTTGCCGGCGCAGGTCTTATCGGCTGGAACGTTTACGAGAAGGAAGTAATCATGGCACCTGAAAACCTTATTGTAGGCGAGTGGAAAACCTCCAACGACGTTTACTCACTTGTTTTCACCGAGGACGGTGTTGCAAGCGGTAACCTTGACGTGCCTCTTCTCGGTAAGGTTTCCTTCAACGGCACATACACGGTTGACGAGGAAACATCCAAGCTGACAATCACCTACTCTCTTTACAGCATTTCTTACACAGATACCAAAACCTTTGTGCTGACAGAAAACACACTCAGCCTTAAAGACGACGGTACAGGTGTTACAACAAACTACACAAGAGCTGTTCCCGAAGCTGACAGTGCAGCAGCATAAAAGCCCATAAATAAATAAAAACAAGGCAGTACAGTTCAAACGAGCTGTACTGCCTTAAATATTTATATATTATTCTATAACAACCATTTGGTGTATATCTACCTTGGGTACGGTAAATTTAACCTCGCCGTCGGCAAATGTGAAGGGGATTTCTTCACCAGAGGGTGCGAGGTAAACCTTAACGGGCTTTTTCGTGCATTTGACGGAGCATTCAACATTGTAAAGCGGTACCGTGTCTTCGATGACCTCGGTGTTTTCTCCTCTTACCGTTGTGTGTGCGTAAAGCAGGTGAAGAATACTGCGGTTTTCCTTTTCCTGCGTTGCAAGCGTAACAACACCCCGGTCGGGCATAGAAACGGTAACAGTCTTTTCGTCAGCCATCATTCTGTCTGCAATAAAGCTGAAAAGCTCCTTGAAGCAAAGATGACCGTGCTTTGCGTATGCGGTGAAAATATCCCACGAAATATAGGCGATATTATCCTTTATCACAGCACCCGCAAAACTTTCGTCGGGGTTGTTGGGGGTATGGGCGTGTGAGCAGAAGTGCTCAAGCGTCCTGTTGAAATAGGGATCCTGTCTGAATGCAAATATTTCGCCGTCAGTTACTTCCATTTTGTATGAATTACAGAGCATAACATACTGTGTTGTGCCATTAGCTGTGTCAAAGCAGGGGACGAAATAGGTCGGCTCAGCTTCGTTTTTTCCGAGTAATTCTGCTCCCGTGTCAATGAAGAATCTGCCATCCTTTACAATCGATTCACCGGTTGCAATAACCTTACCGCCGTTGCTTACAAAGCTTTGAATTTTACTGATTGTTTCATCGTCGGTAATTGCAAGGTCAGGGAGAATAAGCATTTTATACTGTGAAAAATCGGCTGTGCTGTCAACAAAATTATAAAGGTACTTTTCTTCGAGCAACATTCTGTTTGCGCCGACATCCGCCTTAACATCACGGTCGCCTGTGATTGCCTCTGCGCTGAGCACGGCAATATCCGCAACGTTTACCGCGCCGTTGAGCCACGGCTCCTTTTCTTCAACAAGGGCGTATGCCTTACCTATGAGAGAGTAGGTGGACATATTCATTTCGCCAAGCGGATGCATCTGGTCGCCGATTGAACAGCCGGCGCCGTTTGCAATGCTCAATGATGTTTCGTAGATAAGTGCATTCGGGTGCTTGAAGCCGCCAAACTCACCCCAGCTGCGGTGAAATTTGCCCGTCATGCCCAAAAACTCGGTGTTTTTGAGCGTGCGTACATAGGCGGCGGAAAGCGGAAAATGGTCGTAGCCCCAGCCGCCTGTGGGCAGGCTTTCAAGCTCAAGGTGAGTGTTTGCATTTATGAAGTTATAATTGCCCTTGAAAATGTGACCGCTATTGTGGAATATTGTTGCCGTGTCGCTATGCTTTCTTACTGCGGCATTGGTAGCCTTTACGTATTTATCAAAAACAATATGCGAAAACCTTTCTCTGTCTTCTGCACTTTCAACGTCAAGACCGAGTGCTTTCATATCGGCAAGGCAGTTGTCGCAGTAGCATACCTTAGGTGAAATGATGTCAAGAAAAATTCCGCAGGGGTTATATTTAACCATAACCTCTTCAATCTGTTCACAGAGAAAATCGAGATAGCCCGTATTGAAGCAAAGCAGATGAAAATGAACTTCGTTTTCGTATTCCTGCTGTCCCTCTTTATCCGGGTCAACAATGCAGTGCCATTCGGGGCGCTTCAGATATTCCTTTTCGTCAAAGCCTGCGGAAATATAAACGGGAGCCTTTACGTCAATTTCCTTACAAGCCTCAAGCTGTGCGCCAAGTAAATCAAAATCCAGGCACGGGTGCATTTCGTTAACCTCGGTCGGGTGGTAACTCCAGCCGTGGTGGCATTTTGAAAAAACGGTTATAGAGTCAACGTGACCTGCCTTGAGTGCCGCCTGGAACTGTTCTTTTGAAAAATCCTTGCCTACCGGCAGAGTGCCGTTAGTGTGAAAATCAAGGTGTACCTGTCTTTTTCTGAGCATCGCTATCTCTCCTTGAGTGATATTTATAAAGCATAACTGATATTAAGTATATCGTAAAAAGCTCCGAATGGCAAGGCAGAAGATAATTTTATCAGATGCGATTCTGAACAGCTTGCTTTATTATTGTATAATTTGTCGAAAGTTTTTTAAACTTTTTTTGAAAAAAGACTTGATTTTTTTGAAACAATGTTATATACTAATAAAGCTGTCAGTCAGCAAAGTTAAATATCGCGGAGTAGAGCAGTTGGTAGCTCGTCGGGCTCATAACCCGGAGGTCGTGAGGTTCAAGTCCCACCTCCGCAACCAAAAATCTCTGATACCTAACGGTGTCGGAGATTTCTTTTTTTATTCGGGTTATGAAACCGATGAGCGTTGCTCGTTGGGCAACACACGCGACCGCCGCCTGTGGCGGAAGAAGGGAGCGTTTGTTGGCGTAGCGGTCAAAATTCTGCGAAGCGGAAAGTGAGCAAAGAATTTTGGGCACCGCAAGAGGCACGAAGTGATAACCCGGAGGTCGTGAGGTTCAAGTCCCACCTCCGCAACCAAATCAGATACCGCTGTTGATACAATCGTGTCGACAGCGGTATCGTTATTTTACCGCAAAAAACATAGACAGAATAAGCGCTTATAAAAACAAGCGTTGCATTTTGGGAGTATTCCACCCATCCTGCAACGCTTTTTTGATTGTTTTTATAGCCCTACCTCGGGACTTAACCCAACATTCCTGCTGACCACCTATCGTTAAACAACCGCTAATCGTTAAACGACTGACATAAAGCTCAATATTTCATTGAGTTTTTCAACATTTCCTTCATTAAAAAACACGGGGAATTGAATAACATTCCTTGCATCTCCAAAAAGGCAGATGCATCAATTCGGGAAATAATTTCTGGGATTCCATGCGCCAAACCATTCCGTAATTCAGTAATATGCAATCCACATATAGTTTGTGAACTTATCAAATCACAAATACTTATAAACACGGAAAATTTATTTCCCAAATATTTACGATATTTGCAGACAGCCTCGCTATCATTTATGGCATATGAACTTTTCATTGCTTTTCCAATATGATAAACGGCACCCAAAGTGAAATGAGTTTTACCCGTCAAAATTTGATGAGTTGTTGATACATACTTATTATCGCATGTAGAAGAAATGTTTTCTCCAATCGTTTCTATAAAAGGTCGTATATAATGAGAGAAAAATTCTTGTTCAATTGTGACAAAATAATGCATTAAAACATATTTTGAAGCTGTTCCAGATATATGTTCTGCGATTTTTAAATTATTTTTTGAATCAGTAGACATTCTATCCCACAATTCTTGCTCTAATGCAGTTATGGTTTGATCTTCTTTGAACTCACATATTGAATGATTTTCTCGCAGGTGTAATTGAATTCCTTTGAGTAAAAACGAATATTTACTTCGAAAAGCGTAAAGTTCATCAAAACTATTTTTTCTTAAGGCATCGCGAACAATTATGCTCTCCTTAACAAAAATGTTCATCAAGTGATATGTAGGGTACCCTAAATATTTATATGTGGTGTACCAATCCCATTGATCATGCCTAATACAACGGTTGACCATACCTTTTATTGTGCTGATATCTTCGTCTGTAACTTCTAAGGGAGTGTCATAAATTGCATCAATTATTTTTAAGTATTTATTTGCTATGTTTTTCGATATGCTAAATTTGCCAAAATAAGCGTTACCAAGAATTTTTTCACCTGTTTTTTTATTGTGCTGTATAACCCAGGCGTTTATCGTTCCGTCTGCTTTAGTTCTCAAACGCCCCTTTATTTTTAATTTTGCGATTGAACCATCGTGCAAAATCTCAACTTTGGCAGTGTTATCGTCTATCATACTTATCAACTTGACTTTTGTTTCATCTCCTGAACGCATAAGCACCCACCCTTTTTATATCAAAATCATATGTATTAAATCTTTTAATAAATATTTGGATTACCTTCCGCTATTCACTCATAAGCAAGTTCTAATGCATAGTGAGAATCATTTTGAAAAGCTGCCATTTGAAACTATCTCCAACATTTTTCTTAATTATATCATACTTCGCCAGTTATTTCAATGAGCATCGCATAAATACAACCCCCCGATGATAACAAACTATTAAATGCGATTGCATTATTCCGCAACCGCCTATATTATTCCGCTTTACCTTTTCTAAAAACGCACCATACCCCTAAAAAGTGGTGCATTGTATAGGAACAGGGGTTATCTGCCAAAAAACTCAATCATCCTTATGGATGGTTGAGTTTTTCTTTGTATATGCAGCTTGAAACGAGGACGTTCAAACGAATGGCAGTAATATCAGCCTGTCAAAGTAAGGCTTCCCACTCTTTTTCCTTGAATCCGACGAGCACGGTATCATCGCAAACAAGCAGAGGTCTTTTGACCAGCATACCGTCTGTTGCAAGGAGCGTGAGCATTTCCTCCCCTGTCATATCAGGAAGTTTGTTTTTCAGCTCCATTGATTTATACAGCAGACCGCTCGTGTTGAAAAACCTTCTGAGCGGCAGACCGCTTTTTTCGTGCCAAGCGGACAGTTCCTGCACGGAAGGGTTATCAGTTTTTATATCACGCTGTACATATTCAATTTCGTTGTCGTCAAGCCATTTCTTTGCCTTCTGACAGGTTGTACATTTCGGATAGCAAATAAAATTAATCATGTTTTTTCTCTCCTGTTATCACACCGCACAAAGTATATGCATATTGCGGATTCCGTTATCCTTAATCAGGTCGTTGACGGCATAAGCCAGCCATTCACAGTCTGCGCCGACAGCGTCAACCAAGCCCTGCTCTTTTAATTTTTGCGAAACATCGGCACATATTCCCTCAACCGTTTCGCTTTTTTTCTTTGCAAGTGCTTCGTCATTATCGCTTGAAAGCAGATACTCCAAATCCATAGCAAGCACTTTACACTCAGGTGAAAGCTCTCTTAACGCACGGAAGCTCCATTTGTAGTAGGGGGCATATTTATTTTCAAGCAGAAAAGCCGTATTAAGCGTAGCCTTTGCAAATTCAAAAAGGCTCATCTGCGCCGCCGCAGTTTCTTTTCTTGAAACACAACGGCTGTAGTTGTACTGCCCCGACTGCCCCATCAGCAGAAGATTACCGGCAAGCTTTTTGAGCCTGACGTCTGCGGGATAGTGGGAAATCCGTTCTCTTATTCCGGTGATTTCGCCGTAATAGTCGCAAAAGATTTCACCGTTGACGGCTTCGGCAAGCGCGTAATCGGGAAGCGACAACCATTGTTCAGCAGAAAGCTTACCGTCAGCCTTACCGATTTTATTTTCAAAAAAATCTGCTGTTCTGATTACACCGTGCCTGTTTCCGCCCACAGCGCTGACAATACTGCGGCGGTAGCCCATAAACTCCCGAGGCAGTTTTGAATAAGCACGTTCCAGCTCAAAGGCAGTTTTGCGGTCAACCACAGTTTCGTCCGGCAGAAAAATACAAAAGCCGGGCTCAAAATCGTGGTCCTGCGAAACGTCATCATCGTATCCGTAGCATTCCGAGCCGCTTCCGACAAGGCCCACTGCAACAAGGGGCAGAATATTACCGAACTGCTCTCTGAGCATAGGCTCGCCGAACTGCTCATAAAATTTTCTTGCCAGTTCAAGACCTTTCATAAATCCTCCCGCTTCGCTGTTCAAGCTCTTTTTTGTAAAGAAAATACCCGTAATATTCAAACACCGTTGCACACTTTTCGCAAGCGAAGGCATAGTCACCGTCCGTACGATGCTTACAGCTGTCCAGAAGCTCCATCGCTTTCTGAGCGCAGTCAGAAATAATATCCTGCGCACCCTCAAGCCCGTATTGCACCTCAGCGGCAGAAGCCATATTGAGGTAAGTTATAGCCTGCTCAGGCTCAGCACCATCATTTTTACGCATAACTGCCAGCGCAGCATCGTAAAGCTCATCAGCTTTACAAAAATCCCCAAGATCAACAAACGCCAGCGCCATATTGTTGTACAGTCCGCCAAGGCGCTCATCGTCAGGCAAAAGGTTGTTTTCATAAATTTTTCTTGCCGTTTCAAAAAACGGAATTGCCGCCTCTGCCCTGCCGAAAGCCTTGAAAACAGTAGCACTGTTGAGGTATGTGGTAGCCGCACCGACGTTGTTTTCTATGCCCATTTTTTCAACAAGGCTTATTGCACTCCGGGCATAACCTATTGCCTCATCACCTTCGCCAAGCTTACGGCAAAGCCCCATAAGCTCGTTTGTGACAAGCAGCTTGCCTTTACAGTCGTTAACAGCTCTCGCCTCTTCGAGCCAGTATATCAGGTGGCGTTTTGCACCCTGATAATCGTTCTTTGCAAAATATTCATCAAGCTTCTCAAGCACTCTGTTTGTCGGAATACCCATTATGAAACGTCCTCCGTACCCGTAGCAGTTTCTCCCGTCCAGTCAATTATTCCGCCGAATTCCACAATGTTTGTGTAACCGAGCGCAACAAGCTTTTCGGAAGCCTGCTTACTTCTGTTACCGCTGCGGCAGTAGACAAGTATAAGCTGGTCTTTATCAGACAGGGCAGGTATTTCAGCCGTACCTATGGTTTCATTCGGTATATTTACAGCACCGGGAATATGCTTTTCTGCAAATTCATCAGGGCGGCGTACGTCAAGAATAACGTAACCGCTTTCCTCCTTCATAAGAGCAACCACTTCGTCCATAGTAACCTGACGGTATGTGTCAGACTCTCCCCCTTCGGACACACAGCCTGAAAGCAGAAGCAAAGCCGATAATAACAGAATAATTTTTTTCATTACAAAATCTCCGTAAATCTTTTCAGTATGAGTTAATTATACCATTGCGTCGTCATCTTTTCAAGTAGAGGGCGCAATACCGTACAGCCCATAAAATGTTAAAACAGCAGCCGACGCAGGAAACCCTGTGCCGGCTGCTGTTTTATACTCAGTTATTCGTCTTCAAGGTCCTTTTCGGCTTCAGCCTGAATTTTACAGTCATACGAAAGAACGGGTGCCTCATTTACGTTTTTAACCTTACGGTTGACATAGTTCTTTGTTATTTTCATAACGAGCGGGAAGAGAGCAACTACACCGATAAGGTTGGGAATCATCATAAGACCGTTGAAGGTATCCGAAATATCCCAGGCAAGAGTCGACGTCATTACCGCACCGAAGATAACAGTGATAACGTGAATAATTTTGAAGATAACCGTTGTTTTCGCACCGAAGAGATATTCCCATGCCTTCGAGCCATAGTGTGACCAGCCGAGAACGGTTGTGAACGCAAAGAGGAACATTGCAAGCGCAACAAACTTCTGACCGATATTGCCCCAATGGAAAACGCTGTTGAACGCACCTGCAACGAGCGTTGCATCGGTAAGACCATCGGCAATAGCTCCCGTTTTTGCGTCAAACACACCTGACGTAAGAACAACGAGAGCAGTCATTGTGCAAACGACCATTGTGTCGGCAAAAACCTCAAATATGCCCCACATACCCTGCTTTACAGGTTCTTTGACGTTGGAATTCGAATGAACCATAACCGATGAACCGAGACCTGCTTCGTTTGAGAAAACGCCGCCCTTGAAGCCCTGGGTAACCGCCGCGCTGATTGCCGCACCAAGTGTACCGCCAACAAAGGCTTCGGGCTTGAAAGCGTTAACGAAAATGCACTTGAAAGCAGGGATAATCATATCATAGTTAACACCGATGATAATAAGACTGCCCGCAATGAAAAGAACAATCATAAAGGGAACGACTTTTTC
>JAZOMP010000058.1:0-5579 GCA_045654045.1 Acutalibacteraceae bacterium | reverse complement strand
ATAGAGCTTGACGGAAGTCAACATTATTCTGAAAAAGGAATTTTATCTGATACCCAAAGAACAGCTGTTCTGAATCAACTCGGAATTGAAGTGCTGCGTTTTTCCAATAGCGATGTAAACGAAAATTTTGAAGGCGTTTGTTTGGCAATTGATAAAAAAATCAGCGAAATACTCAACATTCCGCTACAGGTGTTTTAAGCGTGTATTGTTATTACCTCTCCGTCGCTGCGGCGACACCTCTCCTTTCAGAAACCTCTCCGTCGCTGCGGCGAGACCTCTCCTTTCAAGAGAGGCAAGGAGGACGTAACAGCAACCGCCCGATAAGCCGTAAAGCTTTGCCAAACCCTGAAAGCCATAATTTCGATATAAACGTTACAGCTGCGCACTGTGCCTCTCCTGAAAGGAGAGGTGGCACGGCGTAAGCCGTGACGGAGAGGTTCAAAAATAAAAATATCCGAGGCAACAAAATGTCATTCATAACAGAAATTATTTCATACCCGTTTTTACGCACGCCGTTGTTGGTGGGCATACTTGTTTCGCTTTGTGCGGCGCTGCTCGGCTCGGTGCTTGTGCTCAAGCGTTTTTCAATGATAGGCGACGGACTTTCGCACGTTGGCTACGGTGCGCTTTGCGTTGCAGCGGCGGCAGGAATTGCTCCGCTTAAAATCGCGATACCCGTAGTTATAGTTGCGGCATATTTTCTGCTTCGCATAAGCCGTAACAGCCGCATCAACGGCGACAGCGCAATTGCCCTTATTTCGGGCACAGCCATAGCCGTAGGCGTACTTACGGTAAAGCTCGCAGGCAACGTTAACATTGACGTTGGCAGTTATATGTTCGGCAGTATTGTTGCCGTAAACAAAAGCGACGTAACTGTTAGCATAATACTTTCTGCCGTTGTAATACTGATGTATGCGCTGATGTACAAAACCGTTTTCAGCGTAACCTTTGACGAAAGCTTTGCAAAAGCGACAGGCACAAAGGTTTCGTTTTACAACACCGTTATAGCTCTGCTTACTGCGGTTACAATAGTTGTGGGTATGCGCCTGACGGGTGCTATACTCATTTCATCGCTTCTCATTTTTCCGTCGCTTACCGCAATGCGCTTTTTCCGCTCGTTCAGAGGTGTTGTGCTCTGCTCGGCGGTTGTTTCAACGCTCAGCTTTTTCCTCGGCTTTGTTGCCGCATACCGCTTCGATTTGCCGACGGGTGCAAGCGTTGTTGCCGTAAACGCAATTATGTTCGTACTGTTCAGCATTGCGGGAAAAATTAAGCAAAGGTTATCCAAAAAGAATTGTTGTTAAAATATAAATGTGAAAGGAGAAACCGTTATGAAGGTTTCCGAAATTATGAAAGTGCTTGATGCCGAGCTGGTTTACGGCGAGGAATTTCTGGACAGAGAGGTTCATTCCGCCTGCGGCAGCGATATGATGAGCGACGTGCTGGCTTACGTCAAGGAGCAGGCTGTACTGCTGACGGGTCTTGTTAATCCGCAGGTTGTACGCACGGCTGAAATGATGGATATGAAGTGCATCGTTTTTGTCCGCGGCAAAAGCCCCGACCTCGGTATGATTGAGCTTGCGGAGGAAAACGGAATTCCTCTGCTCAAGACCAAGCGTGAAATGTTCACCTCCTGCGGTATCCTTTACGAAAACGGTCTGCGCGGCGGCGCACACAGACCTGAATAAGGAGGCGGAAGATTTGTCTGATACGATTAAATTACACTACGACGTTGACGGCAGGGATTTCACCCGAGCAGGCGAGGCCTCGGGCAAAATAAAGAAAACTCTTAAGGATATAGGCTTCCCGCCCGAAATAATCCGCAACACCGCAATTGCCGTTTACGAAGCAGAAATCAACCTTGTTATTCACGCAGGCGGCGGCGAAATTGACGTTGAAATTGCGCCCGATTCGGTTCACGTTGTTCTCACCGACCACGGTCCGGGCATTGAAAACGTTGAGCTTGCTATGCAGGAGGGCTATTCCACAGCCCCCGACCAGGTGCGTGCGCTCGGCTTCGGCGCAGGCATGGGCCTGCCAAACATAAAGAAATATACAGATGAAATGAAAATAGATACCGAGCTCGGTAAGGGAACGGTAATGACACTTAAAATTTATGTGAAATAAATTTTAAGTAAATGCAACGTGCAAAATGCATAATGCAAAATTAAGGGTCGCTACGCTCCGATTATAAATTTATAATGGGTGAGGGCGTAGCCCTCCCACAATTTTGCACTTTACACTTTGCATTTTGCACTTCAAAAATGCTGTAATTCAGGAGGAAGAAATGTCGGATTTTTACCACTCCGTTCGGTTGGATTCGGAAAAATGCCGTGGCTGTACAAACTGTATCAAGCGTTGTCCCACGGGTGCAATCCGAGTGCGTGAGGGAAAGGCACATATTATAAAGGAACGCTGTATCGACTGCGGCGAATGTATCCGTGTGTGCCCGTACCACGCAAAATTGGCCGAATACGATTCACTTGAACAGATACATAATTTCAAATATAAGGTTGCCGTACCTGCGCCTGCACTTTACGGCCAGTTCAATAATCTTGACGACGTTGACTACGTGCTGACCGCTCTTAAAAAGCTCGGCTTTGACGACGTTGTAGAGGTTGCAAAGGCGGCAGAGCTTGTAAGCGATGCGACGAGAAAGCTTTTTGAGCAGGGCATACTCAAAAAGCCCGTAATTTCCTCTGCCTGCCCTGCGGTTGTAAGGCTTATCAGGGTAAATTACCCCAACCTTATTGACCACGTTGTTCCGCTGACCTCACCTATGGAGGTTGCAGGCGGCATTGCAAGAGAAAAGGCAAAAAAGGAAACGGGGCTTAATGACGAGGACATCGGCATATTCTTCATTACGCCGTGTCCGGCAAAGGTTACTGCGCTCAAAGCTCCTGTCTGCCTTGAAAAATCCAACATCAACGGTGCAATCGCGATTAAGGATATATACCCTGCCCTTGTACACGCAATGAACCACCTGAATGAAACACAGTCAATCAAGGATTCGGGTGTTATCGGTGTCGGCTGGGCTACAGGCGGCGGCGAAGCAAATTCACTTCTCAAGGACAACTGCCTTGCGGCTGACGGAATTGACAACGTGATAAATATTCTCAACGAGCTTGAGGACGAAAAGCTGCCCGATATTGAATTTATCGAGCTTAACGCCTGTACGGGCGGATGTGTCGGCGGTGCGCTGACCTACGAAAACCCCTACGTTGCAAAGGCAAGAATAAAGCGCCTGCGCAAGTATCTGCCCGTTTCGTGCAACCGTCTGGACAGCGTTGACGTGCCCGACGTTATGTTCTGGCACAAGGCGCTTCAGGCAACCGACGTTATGAAGCTTGCGGACACCGTGCCCGAAGCAATGAGAAAAATGGCACAAAAGCGTGAAATTCTCGACAAGCTTCCCGGTCTTGACTGCGGCACCTGCGGTGCACCCTCGTGTGCGGCACTTGCAGACGATATAGTAAGGGGCTTTGCCTCGGAAAAGGACTGCGTCTTTATGCTTCGTGACCAGCTCAGCGGAATTGACCGCGAGCTAATTCCTGCACCCTACAGAGCAAAAGAAAGGGACGAATAATTATGACAGTTAAAAATCTTATAGACGAGTTTTCGCTTGAGGTTCTCTGCGGCGGAGAGCTGGCAGAGGAAAAACAGATTACGGGCGGCTACTGCGGCGACCTTTTAAGCTGGGTTATGTCAAAGGCTAAGGAAGGCGACTGCTGGCTGACGGTTATGGGTAACGTAAACTCCGTAGGCGTTGCCGTGCTTGCAGACGTTGCCTGCATACTGCTTACTGAAAACGCTGTGTTCGACGATGATGCCCTTGCCCGTGCAAAGCAGAACGGTGTAATTGTTCTCCGCTCGGCTGAAAGTGCCTTCGACCTGGGCGCAAAGATAGCAAAGCTGATATGAGCCTGTTTTACGATTTTCATATTCATTCCTGTCTCTCCCCCTGTGCAGAGGAGGATATGACGCCGTATAATTTAGTTAACCTTTCGGCTATTATGGGTATGGAGGCTATAGCCCTTACCGACCACAACTCCTGCCAGAACTGCGGTGCGGCTATGCGCGCAGGCGAGCAGGCAGGCATAACCGTAATACCCGGAATGGAGCTTTGCACCTGCGAGGAAGTACACGTAGTCTGCCTTTTCGAGGAGCTTAAAGCGGCAGAGGAATTTTCCGACTTTGTTCTGCGCGGTGCTCCGCAGATTAAGAACAGACCCGAAATTTTCGGCACGCAGTTAATAATGGACGAAACCGACAAAATACTCGGCGAGCAGGATTTGCTGCTGACTATGGCGAGCAGTATTTCTATTGATGACGTTGAAAAGCTGGTTGACGGCTACGGCGGAGTGTGCTATCCTGCACATATAGACCGAAGCAGCTACAGCGTTATTTCAAACCTTGGTATGATTACACCCGAAATGGGCTTCGAGGTTGCCGAGGTTTCGCCCATGGGCGATGTGCACACGCTGAAAGAGAAATTCCCTGTGCTTGAAAGCATGAAAATTCTCACCTCTTCCGATGCACACAGGCTGGAAAGCCTGCGCCCGGCAGAGCTCAGCCTGCACACGGAAAACAACATAAAAAGTATAATCCGCCACCTTAAGAACAGATAAAAAACTTATAAAGAGAGGAAAGAGAAAATGAAAAAAGGACTTTGTATTCTGCTCGTTTTTGCCGTAATTTTCTGTCTTGCGGCCTGCGGCAAAAACAACAAGGGCGAAATTTACACGCCGCCCCACACAGAGATTATTACTCTTGAAAACGGCGAAAGCGCAATTTACGAGGTTGTAACGGATGACCGCGGCAAACCCGTAACCGACGATGAAGGCATCACAGAGCTTGCGCCCTATGACCCGCCCGTTACGGAGAAAGGCGGCTTAATCGTAACAACGCCCGAGGGTGAAACGATAAAGCAGTCGCAGACAACCGAAGTTGTAAGCGTTGAGGTTGACCGCGACCTTATCGACCTTGACACCACAGCCCCCGATTCAACCGCCGCAAACGAAACAACAACCAAAAAGGAAGAAACCACAACCAAGCCTGCCGAAACAACAACAAAAGCAGACAGCGGTTCTCTTCAGAACCCTGACAGCAATAATGAGCCGACCACCCTCAAGGATATACCCGAGGGCGAAACCTACGCGCTCAACGGCACTCTTTCAAAAGAGGATGCCCAAAAGCTTGCCGGCATACTCAACATTCCCAACCCCTTCGATTCAGCGCTCAGCCTTGGTGATTTCTACCTTGCCGAAGAAAAACTGCCCGACTACCTTGCAAGCATTGAAAACGCTGTAAGACGCATCAAGGAAGACAGGAAGCTTTACAAATACGTCGGCAATCAGAATTTGCAGATGTGGTACGACTATATGGTTGAAGCCGCTGACAGATACGCCGTATTTATGGGTGTTGTAAGGGGTACGGAGGGCGAAAAGCCCGGAAAGGCGTTCTTCGCAACCTACGAGGATTTCCAGAATTACTACCGCTTCTCACTTCAGATTTATTACCATATGCTCAACGGCGCAGAAAGTATTATGTATTCGTAACATAACATTCACAAAAAAGCT
>JAZOMP010000057.1:0-3785 GCA_045654045.1 Acutalibacteraceae bacterium | reverse complement strand
AAAATGATTATTTTAAAATTAAACATTTCTCTGATATTATACCACTAATTAAACATTTGTTCAATAGAAATAATGTATTAATTTTATATAAATCTATCAATTTAACATTGACAAACAAGGTAAATAGTTTTAATATATTTTAATATGTTTTTTGGAGGAAAATGAATATGGGTTATAACATAGCACAAAAGCTGATAAAGAGCCATCTTGTCAGCGGCGAAATGATTCCCGGAACGGAAATCGGACTTAAAATTGACCAGACACTCACCCAGGATGCCACGGGTACAATGGCATACCTTGTGTTTGAGGCTATGGGTGTTGAAAGAGTAAGAACGGAGCTTTCCGTAGCATATATCGACCACAACACTCTTCAGACAGGCTTTGAAAACGCAGACGACCACCGCTTTATCCAGAGCGTTGCCAAAAAACGTGGTCTTCGTTATTCCAGACCCGGTAACGGTATCTGCCACCAGGTACATCTTGAACGCTTCGGCAAGCCCGGTAAGACACTTATCGGTTCTGATAGCCACACACCCACAGGCGGCGGTATCGGTATGCTTGCAATAGGCTCAGGCGGTATGGACGTTGCCGTAGCTATGGGCGGCGGCACATACTATATCCCGATGCCCAAGGTTGTAAAGGTTAACCTTACAGGTAAGCTTTCTCCGTGGGTTGCTGCAAAGGACGTTATCCTTGAAGTGCTCCGCATTATGAGCGTCAAGGGCGGTGTCGGCAGAATTATTGAGTACGGCGGAGAAGGTGTAAAGACACTTACCGTTCCCGAAAGAGCTACAATAACAAATATGGGTGCTGAGCTTGGTGCAACAACCTCCGTTTTCCCGTCCGACGAAATGACAAAGGCTTTCCTTGCCGCACAGGGCAGAGAGGAAGACTGGACAGAGCTTAAAGCAGACGAGGATGCAGAATACGAGAAGGTTATTGACATTGACCTTTCTGCTCTTGCTCCTATGGCGGCTATGCCCCATATGCCGGATAATGTTAAATCCGTAACCGAAATCGGTCAGATTAAAGTTGACCAGGTTTGCATCGGCTCATGCACAAACTCCTCGCTTCACGATATGCTCAAGGTTGCCGCTATACTTAAGGGCAAGACAGTCAACCCCGACGTTGACCTTTCCATTGCACCCGGTTCAAAGCAGGTGCTTACAATGCTTTCGCTCAACGGTGCTCTTGCTGATATGATTGCAGCAGGCGCAAGAATTCTCGAATCCGCCTGCGGCCCGTGCATCGGTATGGGTCAGTCACCCAAGTCCGGCGGTATTTCGCTGAGAACCTTCAACAGAAACTTTGAAGGCAGAAGCGGTACGGCAGACGCCGGTATCTACCTTGTAAGCCCCGAGGTTGCCGCCGCAAGTGCAATCACAGGCGTGCTTACCGACCCGAGAACACTCGGCGAATTCCCCGAAATCACAATGCCCAAAGAATTCCTCATCAACGATAATATGGTTGAGCTTCCTGCAAGCGTTGAAGATATGGACAAGGTTGAAATCAAGTACGGTCCGAACATCAAACCCTTCCCGACAAGCGTTGCTCTGCCCGAAAGCATTGAGGCAAAGGCTGTTCTTAAGGTCGGCGACAACATCACAACAGACCACATTATGCCCGCAGGTGCAAAGATACTCCCCTACCGTTCAAACATCCCCTTCCTTTCAAACTTCTGCTTCAGACAGTGTGACGAGCACTTTGCAGAAAACTGCAAGCGTGAGGGCAGCGGTATTATCATAGGCGGTGCTAACTACGGCCAGGGCTCATCCCGTGAGCACGCAGCGCTTGTTCCGCTTTACCTGGGCATCAAGGCTGTTGTTACAAAGTCTTTCGCACGAATCCACTGCGCTAACCTTGTAAACGCAGGTATTATACCCTTCACCTTCAAAAACTCGGACGATTACGACAGAATTGACCAGAACGACGTTCTTTGTATGCCCGACGTAAGAGCAGAAATTTCCGAAAACAAGGAAGTCAAGCTCATCAATAAGACAAAGAACGAAGAATATACACTTTGCTACGAGCTCTCCGACCGTCAGCGTGATATGATTCTTGCAGGCGGACTGCTCAACTACACAAGAGAAAACGGAAAGGACAACTAAAAATGTACGAGGCACAGATTAAAGAAGCAGCTGCAAAATACGAAGCTCTCCTTCGTGAGCAGCTTGAGAGAAACGAAAGAATAAAGTCAATCGGCGATTTCACCGACTACGCAAAGCTCGATAAAATTATTATCGGTATCTGCGGCGGCGACGGCATCGGCCCGATTATCTGTAAAGAGGCAGAAAGAGTTCTGCGCTATATGCTTGCCGATGAGGTAGCAAACGGCAAGGTAGAGTTCAAGGAAATTGACGGCCTAACAATTGAAAACCGTGTTGCCGCTAACAAGGCTATTCCCGATGACGTTATGGAAGAGCTCAAGGCCTGCCACGTTATTCTTAAGGGCCCGACAACCACACCCCAGGCAGGCGACCCGTGGCCGAACATTGAAAGCGCAAACGTTGCCATGAGAAAGGCACTTGACCTTTTCTGCAACCTCCGTCCCGTTAAAATTCCCGAAGAAGGTATTGACTGGGCATTCTTCCGTGAAAACACAGAGGGTGCTTATGCAGTAGGTTCAAAGGGCGTTAACGTAACAGACGAGCTTGCAACAGACTTTGTTGTTACCACAACAGAGGGTACAGAGCGTATTGCCCGCCTTGCATACAACTATGCAAAGGCTAACGGCAAGGAAAGAGTTTCCATCATCACAAAGGCAAATATCATCAAAACCACAGACGGTAAGTTCCTCAACATCTGCAAGAAAATCGGCGAGGAATACCCCGAAATCATTACAGACGAGTGGTACATTGATATTACAACCGCAAAGCTTATTGACCCCAAGCGCCGCAGAGATTTCAAGGTATTTGTTCTTCCCAACCTTTACGGTGATATCATCACGGACGAAGCAGCAGAATTCCAGGGCGGCGTAGGCACGGCAGGCAGTGCAAACATCGGCAAGAAGTACGCTATGTTTGAGGCTATCCACGGCTCAGCCCCCCGAATGATTAAAGAAGGCAGAGGCGCTTACGCTGACCCCTGCTCAATGCTCAGAGCTGCTGTAATGCTCCTTTCACACATCGGCTATGTTGAAAAGGCAAACGCACTTGAAGCAGCACTTGACAAGTGTATGATTACGGAAAAGAAGCTCGTAATCACAGGCCGTGACGACGGCTGTACCTGCAGCGAGTTCGGCGATTACCTTATGGAAACAGTCGAAGCAATGAACTGAACGTAATAACACTCAAAGCCCTTACAGTACTCAAAAACTGCAAGGGCTTTGTTTATTGTGCTTTTATTCTGCCGCTACCATTGTCGGGATTGCCGCTTCCAAGCTGTCGTTGATAATAACATCAATCTCACCTGCTCCGAAGCCTATGTCGCCGTTAAGGTTTTCGCCGTCAATTTCGAATTCAATCTTCGAATAGTTATCGCCGTTAGGCTCCGTTACTGAAATCTCACCTGTATAATAGGTGCCGCCATCATCGCCGGTATGCTCCTCAACCTTTACGTCTGCCTCAACCTTTTCGCCGTTGACGAAAACGTGGATTTTTTTGGTAAAGGTTTGTGCCGCTTCAACAACCTGAGAGGCTGTTTCTGCAATTGCTTCAGTTACTGCGCCGTCTGTAGCCGCATTTGCAACAACGCCGAGTGTGCATATAATCAGCGCAACAGCAGCAATACAGGCAACAAGTCTTTTAACGTTTGTGTGGTGCTTTTTATTTGTCATCTCCATTATC
>JAZOMP010000056.1:0-2585 GCA_045654045.1 Acutalibacteraceae bacterium | reverse complement strand
GAGGGATTATTTTACTGATTGCTTTCATGTCTTTTATCCTCTTTCTTTTTGTTGGTTTCTCTGACTACATATATCGGTCTTTTTTTGACTTCCATATAGGTTTTGGCGAGGTACTGTCCGATAACGCCCATACAGAAAAGCTGAATTCCGCCGATAAAGCAGATAAAGCAAACGAGAGAAGCCCAGCCCTGAACGGGGTCGTCGAAGAACAGCCTGCGGATGAAAACGACGGCAACGCCGACGAAGGACATAACGGTGAATAATATGCCTATCCACGAGGCGATGTTGAGGGGCGTTTGTGAAAAATTGATTATGCCCTCAAGCGAATATTTGAAAAGCTTCCAGAAGCTCCACTTGGTTTCGCCTGCGGCACGTTCAATGTTCCGGAACGGCAGCCAGTAGGTTTTGAAGCCGATCCAGCCGAAAATACCCTTTGAAAAGCGGTTGTACTCGCACATATTGACTATTGCTTCAACCATATCTCTTTTCATCAGGCGGAAATCCCTTGCGCCGTCAACGATGTCGGCGTCGGAAATACGGTTGATGATTTTGTAGAACATACGGGCAAAAACCGAACGGATTTTAGGCTCACCTTCACGGGTTACCCTGCGTGTGGCAACGGAGTCGTAGCCGTCTTCTTTGATTATGCGGAGCATTTCTGGCAGAAGTGAGGGCGGGTCCTGCAAATCGGCGTCCATTACGGCTACGTAGTCACCGTCTGCCTCGCAGAAGCCTGCATACATTGCCGCTTCCTTGCCGAAGTTGCGTGAGAACGAAATATATTTTACCCTGTCATCATTCAATGAGTATTCCTTGATTGTTTCGAGTGTTTTGTCCTTTGAGCCGTCATCGACAAAAAGGAATTCGAAGCTGCTGTCTGCCATTTTTTCTGCAACGGAGCAAAGCTCTTTGTAAAGCAGGGGAAGTACTTCTTCCTCGTTGTAGCAGGGGATAATCAGGCTCAGTTTTTCTTTCATTCTTTTCACTTCCTTTTTGAATTTGTGAATGTGGTGAAAATTAACAAAAATGTGATTGACTTTTAACTTATAATACCCTAATATAACTATATACAAGTATAAAATAATATAATGCATTTGTCAATGAATATTATTAACAGGAGGCGTAATTTATGCTGTACAAAAAGAACACCGAGCCTTTGACGGGCGGACTGTTTGCAAACCCCACCAGCGAATACAGAGCCACACCCTTCTGGGCATGGAACTGCGAGCTTAATCAGGAGCTTCTCGACAGGGAAATCGGCTATATGCAGGATATGGGCTTCGGCGGCTTTCATATGCACGTGCGTGTCGGTATGTCCACCGAATACCTTTCCGATGCTTTTATGGATTTAATCAAGGGCAGCGTTGAAACCGCCAAGGATAAAAAGATGCTTGCCTGGCTTTACGACGAGGATAAGTGGCCCTCGGGCTTTGCAGGCGGACTTGTTACAAAGAAGAAGGAAAACCGGGAAAAATACCTTCTCTTTACCCACAAGGGTTACGGTGCAGGCACGGGCAGCTCAAACGACAGCTCTGCTGCCGCAGTACGTGCGGAAAACGGCTACCTGCTTGCAAGATACACGGTAAAGCTCGACAAAAACGGCTGTCTTGAAAGCTACCGTCGCCTTGCAGAGGATGAGGAGTGTGCAGATTGCTGGTACGCCTACTGCGAAACCCAGGGTGAGAGCGACTGGTTTAATCTGCAGACCTATGTTGATACGCTTTCTCCCGAGGCTATGACGGAGTTTATCAATATAACCCACGAGCGTTATAAGGAGTGTATCGGTGACGATTTCGGCGAGGCTGTTCCCGCTATTTTCACCGATGAGCCTCAGGTTGCACGCAAAAAGATGTTCGGCAAGGCTATCGGTGACAGAGATGCCTTCCTGCCCTACACAACGGATTTTGCCGATACGTACAGAGAAATGTACGGTGAGGATCTTTTCGATAAATTGCCCGAGCTTTTCTGGGAGCTTCCCGACGGCAAGGTTTCTGTAACACGTTACCATTACCATGACCACGTTGCCGAGCGCTTTGCGGTTGCCTTTGCGGATAATATCGGTAATTGGTGTGAAGAAAACGGTATCATGCTCACGGGTCATATGATGGAAGAGTCTTCACTCGAAGCACAGAATGCCGCAGTAGGTGACTGTATGCGTTCTTACAGAGGCTTCGGACTGCCCGGCATTGATATGCTGTGCGACAGCCGTGAATTCACAACCGCCAAACAGTGTCAGTCCGCCGTTCACCAGTACGGCAGAGAGGGTATGCTCAGCGAACTTTACGGCGTAACGGGCTGGGATTTCACTTTCAGAGGTCACAAGCTCCAGGGCGACTGGCAGGCGGCACTCGGTGTTACCGTGCGTGTACCGCATCTTTACTGGGTATCTATGAAGGGTGAGGCAAAGCGTGACTATCCTGCCTGTATCGGTCATCAGTCCCCGTGGTATAAAGAGTATCCGTATATTGAAGACCACTTTGCAAGACTAAACACCGCAATAACAAGGGGCCGACCCGTAGTACGTGTCGGCGTAATTCACCCGATTGAAAGCTACTGGCTGCGCTTCGGTCCCGAGGAGCAGACTT
>JAZOMP010000055.1:0-8776 GCA_045654045.1 Acutalibacteraceae bacterium | reverse complement strand
TAAAGACCGCCGAAGCCGGCAATTATACTGCCCACACAGGTGGAAAGGTACTTATATTTGCTTACGCTGATACCTGCCGCATCAGCCGTGGCAGGGTTTTCGCCGACAGCACGAAGGGAAAGACCCGAGCGTGTGCGGTTAAAATAAAATGCGGCGAGCAGAGCAATTGCAATTGCAACGTAGGCAAGGAAGCTGTAGGAGAGGAATATTTCGCCGAACCAGCCGAGCTTGTCCGCAAAGGGAAGCGTTGTTTTAAAATAGTTGCTTGTCTGTGTAAGTGTGATTGAGGGCAGGTCGGAATCGGTAAGCTTGATAAGCGAGCCGCCAAAGAAGTTGCCCACACCGACACCGAAGGTTGTAAGTGCAAGACCCGTAACGTTCTGATTTGCACGGAGGGTTACGGTTAAGAACGAATAAATAAGACCCATTACGAGCGAGCCGAAAATACAGGAGAGAATCGGAATAAGTACAGCCAGCACGGGGTTGACCGTTTCAACCGAGCTTTCATAGAGAAACGCACCGATAACGCCCGAAATACCGCCGACGTACATAACGCCTGCCGTACCAAGGTTGAGGTTACCGCTCTTTTCCGTGATTATTTCACCCGTTGAGCCGAACAACAGGGGTATGCCCTGAACGATTGCACGCTGAATAAAAGCAATAATCATTACTTGTTCGCCTCCTTCTCACGGAATTTGATTGTGTAGTTTACAAAGAATTCGCTGCCGATGATGAAGAAAATAATTATACCCGTAATGATTTCCGAGAACGAGTCGTTAAGACCGAAGATAGTTGAAATTTCTGTTGCACCCTTCTGCAGGAAAACAATGAGGAAGGAAGTAAGAATCATATAAACGGGGTTGAACTTGGCAAGCCACGAAACCATAATCGCCGTGAAGCCTCTGCCGGCAACGGTGTTACGGGTAATTGTGTGGTCCGTACCGCTGACAAGAAGCAGACCTGCAATACCGCAGAGAGCACCCGAAAGAAGAACGGTACGCATAATAACCTTTTTAACGTTGATACCGATATACCTGGCTGTGTTTTCGCTTTCGCCGACAACGGAAATTTCGTAGCCGTGCTTGCTGTACTTAAGGTAAACGTACATAACCGCCGTAAGCACCGCAACAATAATAATATTGAGCAGGTAAGCCTTACCGCCGAGTGTAGGAATCCAGCCTGCCTGCGTGTTTGCGTTGATAACACCAATCTGACCCGAGCCCTTGGGAACGGACCACATATAGGTGAAGAACGAAACAATCTGCATTGCAATGTAGTTCATCATAAGCGTAAACAGCGTTTCGTTTGTGTTCCAGTTAGCCTTGAAAAATGCGGGAATGAAGCCCCATATTGCACCGGCTAAAACGCTTGTGACAACCATAACTATCATAAGCACGGGGCTTGAAAGCTTGTCGCCGAAGAGAATCATACAGGCGGCTGTTGCCATACCGCCCATAAGCACCTGACCCTCGGCACCTATGTTCCAGAATTTCATTTTGAACGCAGGAGTTACGGCAAGCGAAATACAGAGCAGCATAGCCGTATTCTGAAGAAGCGACCATATTCTGCGCTCGGTACCGATAGCGCCGTCAATCATAGTTGCGTAAACCTGAATCGGGTTTTCGCCCGTAAGCAGTACGGTTACTACAGCACTTGCAATAAGTGCGGCGGCTACAGCACCGATACGGATAAGCCACGAAAGCCAGAACGGAAGCGCTTCACGCTTGGCAATGTGGAACAGAGGCTCCCTTGCCTCTTTTACGCTTTTACTCATTGCCCTCACCTCCGCTGTTCTTGGTCATAAGCAGACCGATTTCTTCTTTAGTTGCCGTTCTTGCATCGACTATGCCCGAAATGCGGCCCGAGCTGATAACCATAATTGAATCACAAAGCTCGAGAAGAACGTCCAGATCCTCACCGACGAAGATAACGGCAACACCGAGCTCCTTCTGGCGGTTGAGAAGATTGTAAATCATATAAGACGAGTTGATGTCAAGACCTCTTACGGGGTAAGCTGCCATAAGCACAGTTGGCGATGAAGCAATTTCACGGCCGACGAGTACCTTCTGAACGTTACCGCCCGAAAGACGGCGGACGGGAGTATTTGCACCCGGTGTAACAACGTTGAGCTCTTCAATAATCTTGTTTGCAAGATTCTTGGGCTTTTTGCGCTCAAGGAACGCCGACTTACCCTTGCGGTAGCTGCGGAGCATCATATTGTCCACAATATCCATATTGCCGACAAGACCCATACCCAGTCTGTCCTCGGGAACAAAGGAAAGGCGGACGCCGAGGTCACGAATCTGAATGGGTGTTTTGTCACGCAGGTTATCCGTTTTACCCGTTTTGGGGTTGTGGTAAAGAATTTCACCGTTGTTGAGGTGCTGAAGACCTGCTATAGATTCCAGCAGCTCACGCTGACCGCTTCCTGCTATACCTGCAATACCGAGGATTTCACCCGAGCGAGCGGTAAAGGAAATGTTGTCAAGCAGCTTTATACCCTCACGGTTGATACAGCTGATATCCTTGACCTCGAGCCTTGTCTGCGGGTCCTTCGGCTCGGTTCTTTCAATATTGAGGTCGATTTTCTGACCGACCATCATTTCGGTAAGCTGAGCCTCGCTCGTCTGACTTGTTTCAACCGTACCGATATACTCACCCTTACGAAGAACGGCAACACGGTTTGAAAGCGAAAGCACTTCCTGCATCTTGTGGGTGATGATAATTATAGCCTTTCCGTCGTCCCTCATTCTGCGAAGGATTGCAAAAAGCTTCTGCGTTTCCTGCGGTGTGAGAACGGCTGTAGGCTCGTCGAGAATAAGAATATCTGCGCCCCTGTAAAGCACCTTGATAATTTCAACGGTCTGCTTTTCGGAAACGGACATTTCGTAAATCTTCTTTTTCGGGTCAAGGTCAAAGCCGTACTGCTCGCTGATTCTGCGGATTTTTTCGGCAGACTGCTTTACGTTGAATTTGCCCTCTTCCTCCAGACCGAGAACAATATTTTCTGCGGCGGAAAAAACGTCAACCAGCTTGAAGTGCTGGTGAATCATACCGATTTTATAATCAAATGCATCTCTCGGTGAGCGGATAACAACCTCTTTGCCGTCGATGAAAATCTGACCGTGGTCGGGAAAATAAATGCCCGAAATCATATTCATCAGCGTGGTTTTACCGCTGCCGTTTTCGCCAAGGATAGAAAGAATTTCGCCGCGGTTAACGGTAAGCGAAACGTCCTTGTTGGCAATAACGCTGCCGAAGGTCTTTGTTATATTTTTAAGTTCTATTGCAGCTTGTGTGCCCACTTTCATACCTCCAAATCAATCAATTATTATCTATTAATCATTATCTTTTATCTATTATCTGAACCTTGTTGAAAAGCTCATCAGGGATAATAACTAATAGATAATAATTCAAAACAGGCGGAGGGGTTAGCTCCGCCTGAATTAAGTTTAGGAAAAAATCAGAACTTCTCGTTGAGAAGAGTGATGCCGTCGATACGAAGGTCGAAGTAAGGAGCTGAACGGTACTCGGACTCGTGGAAGTAACCGTCTGCGATAACCTCTGTATCAGCTGTGTAAGCAGCGTCTGTGTCAACGTCTGCCATATAGCTTGTGAGTGTTTCGCCGCCAACTGTGAATGTAGCGGTATCAAATACGTGAATCTTGCCTGCGGCGAGGTCAGCCTTAACAGCCTCAATCTTTTCAGCTGTGCCTGCTGCAGCAGCCTTATCGTTGATTTCGCTGAGCTCAACGGAGCCTGCGTCAAAGCCCTTACACCAGTCAGCAGCAATAGCTTCGCCGTTGGCTACGCAATTGATGATGTACTCGTAGTAGGGAACCCAGTTGATTCTGGAAGAGATGATGAATGTGTTGGGGCAAGCTGCAACTGTGCTGCCGTTGTAGGAAACGTTGGGAACACCCTTTGTTTCACAAGCTGTGGGAGCACCCATTGAGTCAGCGTGCTGGCTGATGAGCTTACATCCGTTGGAGAGGAGCTTTTCAGCAGCTTCCTTCTCAGCCATTTCGTCGTACCAGCTGCCTGTGAACTGAACTTCCATTGTAACGCTCGGGCAAACGGACTTTGCACCAAGATAGAAGGATGTGTAACCGGAGATAACCTCTGCGTATGTGAAAGCACCGACGTAACCCATCTTTGCTTCCTCAGCTGTGAACTGACCTGCTTCGATCATTTCGTTGAGCTTGAGACCTGCAGCAACACCTGCAAGGAAACGGCCCTCGTAAATGGAAGAGAAAGCGTTGTGGTAGTTAGCAAGGTTTTCTGTGTGAGCCATTGTACCGGTAGCGTGGCAGAACTGTACGTCCGGATATTCCTTAGCAGCCTGAATCATGTACTGCTCGTGGCCGAAGCTGTCTGCGAAAACGATGTCGCAGCCGCGGTCTGCAAGGTCAACAGCTGCTTCGTAGCAGTCGTTGCTCTCGGGGATGTTAACCTTTTCAACCATTTCTACACCAAGCTTTGCGCAAGCTTCTCTTGCAGCCTTGATGAAGTTGAGGTCGTAGGTTGAGTTTTCATCGTGAAGGAAGATGAAACCAACCTTGAGGTTAGCGAGATCGGACTCGCCGGCGGGCTCTGTTGTCTTGTTTTCGTCACCTGAACCGCCGCAAGCAGCAAAGCAGAAGAGCATTGCAACTGCTGTGAGGAGGGCCAGGAGCTTTGTGAACTTTTTCATGGTTTTTTACCTCCGAAAAAATTTTTTAATCAGCCGATTACAGCCTGGAGCCGCAACCGGACTTATTAACAACAAGATTATAAGACATATTTTTATATAAATCAAGATTTTTATTATTAATAGTATGTAGAAAAAATTTTTGTCACTTTTCACAAAGAATAAAGAACCTGTTTTACGGAAAAATATGATTAGTAAATTACACTAAAATTATTTTGCGATATATTGCCTGATAGCAAATGCGATATAATTTCAATATATGAAATTGCGATATAGGCTCGATAAATCTCGCCTGCGATATGATATAAATCCCCTGTGTGCCAGCAGCACATATCGCATACCGAAGGTATATATCGTATTGTCAGATATATCGCAAATCCCGTAAGGGATTTATATCGCTGCCTTAATCTGATTTTAACAGATTAAGGCAATAGAAAGGAATCCGCTATGCAAAGCTTATGCTTCTACGACACCAAGCCCTATGACAAGATTTATTTTGACCGCTACAAATCTGCTTACGGCTTTGAAATTGACTACTTTGAAACAAAATTAAGCCCGAAAACCGCTGTGCTTGCAAAGCGGAAAAGTGCGGCAATTGCCTTTGTAAACGACGACCTTTCGGCAAAGACAATCAAGGCACTTTATGACTGCGGCATACATTGCGTCGCCTTGCGCTGTGCCGGCTTCAACAACGTTGATTTGGAGGCGGGAAAGGGAAAAATCCGCTTTTTCCGTGTGCCCGATTACTCGCCATACGCAGTTGCCGAGCACTCGGTTGCTATGCTTCTCACCCTTAACCGCAAGACCCACAAAGCCTACCTTCGCACGAGAGATTTCAATTTTTCGCTCAACGGTTTTGTCGGCTTTGACCTGTACGGCAAGACTGTCGGCATTATCGGCACGGGCAAAATCGGACTTGCGCTTGCCAACATCTGCAACGGCTTCGGAATGAAAATTTTAGCCTATGACCCCACACGCAAGGACTATCCGCACATTGAATACGTCGGTCTTGAGGAGCTGCTTAACCACAGTGATATTGTGTCACTCAACTGCCCGTTAACCAAGACAACCCGCCACATTATCTGCCGCCGCACGCTAGAATTCATGAAGCCCGGCGCAATAATAGTGAACACCTCACGTGGTGCACTTATCGACAGCGAAGCCTTGCTTGACGCACTTATTTCCGAGCGTCTGGGCGGTGCGTGCCTTGACGTTTACGAAGAGGAAACTTCTTATTTTTATGAGGATTTTTCCAACCACATTGTTCGTGACGATATTCTCGCCAGGCTCATTTCCCTGCCCAACGTACTCGTCACCTCACACCAGGCTTTTCTGACCCACGATGCCCTTTCATCAATCGCACAGACCACCCTGCAGAACGTCAGCGACTTTCTTGCAGGACGAAAAAACGAAAACGAAATAGAAACTTAAGTAATTTTCCCACTTCTCCACAAAACCTGTGTTTTTTCGTCTACAGTCCCTTTTTTGGTACTGTAGGCGGTGTTTTTTGTGAACATTTGTGTTGACAAGTGCAAAAATCGTGCTATAATCATAGGTGTAAAGAACAAACGTTCCCAATTTGTTCGGTAAGAAAAAATCCATTCGCATATCGTCAAAAAAGAAAGGAAGTTAATAATATGGTAGCAACAATTATTGAAATCGCACTCGTTACACTCGTTCTCATCGGCATAGTCAAGGAAGAAAAGCTCATCGCTTTTGAAGATAAAATTCTCGACAAGGCTGCCGAATCAATCGCAAAGGTTATCGTTGCCCGCAGAAGAAAGCAGCTTGAAGCCGAGCGCAACGAAAGAGCACAGCGCACAGCCGAAATCCGCCGCAGCAAAATGCACCTCGTAGAAGACGCACCGGCAACAAACGACTACGACCTCTCCCTCTTCATAGCATAGGGCAACGAGTATAATCAGAACTCGCCCAAAAGCGTGAATTTTTGCAGCTTTTCGGCGTTTCGGATTTGAAAGGCGACAGCCTGTCGGCATCCTCAACGTCCAAAAATCCATCAAAAATTCGCACTTTTGGGTTGTGAATTTTTTACGAAGCGGATTTTTGTCAAATCAAGGCACAAAACGCAGTAAATCCTTTCGGATTTACGAGTATTTTAACGAAGAGTTGGCGGAAATCCGCCCCGTAAAAAACGGGTTCGGATTATGCTCGTCACCCTAAAGATAGGGTTGTAGAATATAGACTATGGCTGAAATAACAGTTGATTATTATATTGAATTTTTTGAGTGCTGAAAGTAAGGTTTTAATTATTCGTGTTCTGTTTAAGCACATTGTACTATAATTTATGAATAGTAATTCAAGTGGGTTTGTGCTCACGCCGCACAGGCGGTTACTTTCTCGCAAATGAGAAAGTAACCAAAGAATTTTCGATAAAACCTGAATTGTTTTTCTTCTAAGGCGAAACTTCGAGTAGTCTTTTTGCTTTTGTGAAAATCAACCGTATATAGGTACATAGTCAAAATATAATAAACCTCTGAAGGAGTGTTATTATGAACTCAGAAACTAAAAGACTTACTATCTTAGGCTCTACCGGTTCTATAGGTACACAGAGCCTTGATGTGTGTGATAAAAGAGGCTACGAGGTAGTTGCCCTTACTGCCCATTCAAATGCAAAATTACTTGAAGAGCAGATAAGAAAATATAAGCCTCAGTATGCCGCTCTTGCCTCTGAAAAGGAGGCAAAGGAGCTTCGTGAAAGAGTAAAGGATACAAACACAAAAATTCTTTCAGGGCTCTCGGGCGTTTGCGAATGTGCCTGTGTCTCTGATGCCGATACCGTTATTAACAGCGTTGTCGGTATGGCAGGACTTGAGCCTACACTTGAAGCAATTAAAGCTAAGAAGAAAATTGCCCTTGCCAATAAGGAAACCCTTGTTGCAGGCGGAAGCCTTGTTACAAAAACTGCAAAGGAATACGGGGTTGATATTCTTCCTGTTGACAGTGAGCATAGTGCAATTTTTCAGTGCTTACAGAGTATGAATAAAAAGAGTGAGCTTAAGTCAATTATATTAACAGCTTCCGGCGGTCCTTTTTTCGGCAAAACAAAAGAAGAGCTTAAAAACGTTACTGTTAAGGAAGCACTTAAGCATCCTAATTGGGAAATGGGTGCTAAAATTACAATTGACAGTGCAACAATGATGAATAAGGGGCTGGAGCTTATTGAAGCTGTATGGCTTTTCGATGTAAAGCCCTCTGATGTGGATATCGTAGTCCACAGAGAAAGCGTTATCCATTCTCTTATTGAGTATGTAGATAACAGCGTTATTGCACAGTTAGGCGTACCCGATATGCGTATACCTATTCAGTATGCACTTACTTACCCGGAAAGATTCGAGTCCCCCGTAAAGAAGCTTTCTTTGGCTGACTACGGTACTCTTACCTTCCATAAGCCCGATTATGATACATTCGCTTGTCTTAATATATGCCGTGGTGCAATAGAAAAGGGCGGTCTTTATCCTTGTATAGCAAACGGTGCCAACGAAAAAGCAAACGAGCTTTTCAGGCAGGGTAAAATAGGCTTTTTAGATATAGCCACACTTGTAGGTGAGGCGGTAGAAAGCCTTTCTTCAAAGGATAATTATACTCTTTCCGATGTTCTTGAGGCGGACAGAAGGGCAAGAGAATTTGTAGAGGAAAGAGTTAAATAATGCAGAATGCAGAATGCAAAATGCATAATGCAAAATTGCGCTTTAATGTCTGCGTAGCAGACTACCAATTTGCATCGCCCCTGAAAGGGGAGACAGGCAAATTCTGTAAGAATTTGACAGAGGGGTTTTAATGTTTGTACTGATATTTACAGAGATTCCGCAATCTTAAATATCGGTAAATCCTGAATTATAAAATGCACTGTAGAACCATATTACAACATCAATGTGTGTGTTTCTCTTTGCAGTGGCGGAATATTTATAAAGGCAGCTACAAACCTTCAGTGCAATTCTGCATTTTGAATTCTGAATTTTGCATTTATATTGTTTTGAGGTGATTTTTTGAACTTACAGCTTTTATCAGTTATAAGCACGGTATGGGCTAAGGCCTGGCCTATAGCCGTAGCAATTATATTTTTCG
>JAZOMP010000054.1:0-7294 GCA_045654045.1 Acutalibacteraceae bacterium | reverse complement strand
ACTGTCTGAAGGTTTGTTGCATTGTAACAGACATTTGCAGAAATTGCTGTTACATTCTCGCCGAAGACAATTTCTGTGAAGTTTACATTATTAGCAAAAGGTGCATATGAGGCATTGGTCATAGTACAAGAGTTGGAGTTGAAATAAACCTTTTTAAGGTTGTCGCACTGTTGGAATGCATACCATCCGATAGATTTCACCTTTGCAGGGATGGTGATCTCTGTAATCTTGCAGCCGATGAATGCATTATCACCGATTGTTTCAAGGTCATCTGAAAAGTCAAATGAAGGAACAGATGAGCAATTTTCAAAAGCTCTGTTACCGATTGATTTAACTTTTGAAAGATCAACTGACTTGAGTGATGAGCAGTTTGCAAATGCACCGTTACCGATTGAAGTTACCTCGCCTTCAAAAATAACTGTCTGAAGGTTTGTTGCATTGTAACAGACATTTGCAGAAATTGCTGTTACATTCTCGCCGAAGACAATTTCTGTGAAGTTTACATTATTAGCAAAAGGTGCATATGAGGCATTGGTCATATTACAAGAGTTGGAGTTGAAATAAACCTTTTTAAGGTTGTCACACTTCTGGAATGCATACCATCCGATTTCAGATATATTGTCATTAATCTTGACTGCTGTAAGAGTCAAGCAACCCTTAAATGCATTATCTTCAATTGCTGTTATCGCTGTGCCGTTGATATGTGTGGGGATTTCAATGTTACCGGAAAGTTTGTCTGTGTAGCCCTTGATTGTGTTGCCTTCGATAACGAGCATATCTTCCGTTGCTACGGTCCAGACAATTTCTTCGTCTGCTGCACTGGCGAAGAATGAGCCAAAAGACGGAAGAGAAAATTCACTCAGTGCTGAAATAGGCGCTGAGCCAAGTGCGAGTGCCGCCACAAGAGCGATGGACATCATTCGTTTGAATTTGGTTTGCTTTGACATAGAAGTTTTCTCCTTTGTTTTTATTGTTTTCGGATTTAGGTCTCCGTTTTACAACTTGTAGATATTTTCAGTATCAGCGATCGTTTGCAAATTTGCGTGCCGCATCCTGACTCGTGAAGAACCTTTTGTGTGTACCATAATCTGCGTACCAGCGCTGAAATTTTGCGTCGAAATAAATGCTTACCATAATGAAACTCTCCTTTGTTTTTTGTCGTCTTTTTTGCCGTTCTGTCTGTAAGACGACGGAGTGTTTCAATCGGTTCAAAGTTTTTTAAAAATTTTTTGATTTTTTTAAATCTCAGCTTCAAAGGTGTAACTGCTTCCCGATACAGCTGTTTTTTCAAGGTCATTTCCAAACACACCGTATACCGAATAGCCCTTTGATTCTGTTAAAGTCCATATATAGCTTTCGGTCATTGCTGTACCGGCTTCTACAGAAAATGTGAGAGTTTCAGCGACGGAATTATCTGTATTAATAATTTTTATATTTATCGTCGCTGTACCGACTGTAGTTGCTTGTGTCGTAGTCGGGGCTTGAGTAGTGGTTGGTTTTTCTGTGGTAGTAGGTTTAGCGGTTGTCGGCTTTGTGGTGGTAGCTATTATGGTTGTTGTGCCTGAGCCGCTCAGACTGCTGTTTGCTGTCTGTTTCTTGGTTGTGCTTGGTGCAGCGGTTGTTTTCTTTTCTGTAGTTGTGGTTTGAGATGTTGTTTGTTTATCCGTTGTTGTCTGTGCGGTGTTTTTATTTTGGGTAGTTGTTTTAACTGTGTCAGGTGGTCCGGTAGGTTGCAACGCATCGGGTTTTGTTGCGTTGTCCTTTTTGTTCAGGGTTACGGTTATATACGTTGTACCGTTTTTGTTTGAAACAGCTATGATTGAGTTTTCGTATTCAATTGTTGCTTCGGTGCTTTCTTCGGTTGCGATTACCGCTATGTTTTCACTTGAAAATTCGGTTGATTGCTCGGTTACAGCAGTAGTTGTTTCTTCTGCACGCTTGTCGTGTACAACCTTTGCCGCTGTTGCACCTCCGCCGATTACAACGGCGCCTGCGGCAACAATTGCCACTACCTTTGCCGTAAAGCCTGTTGCGACTGCACCGCCTGTTGCTGCTGCAGTAGAAACAGTTGTTGCGGAAACTGCCGTACCGATGGTGGTTGTGCCTGCAGCTGTCGCCGCTGCCGCAGAGCTTACTGCAGCAGCTTTGACACCTGCAAGCACGCTCGTATAAGCAGGGCTCGCAGCAAACGATGCCTGAGCGGTTTGGGCAGAACTTCTTAGTGCCCAAATTATAATGCCAATCGGCGCCGCACTGTAAAGCGAGGTAACGCCCGCACGTTCAAAGCACCGCCTGAGCTCGTTACGCCCGTGGTACAGTCTTGTTTTGACCGTACCTTCGGGGATTTCGAGGCATTTGGCAATTTCGCCAATGCTGTTTTCCTCGTAGTACATCATAACGATGCACGCTTTTTTATCTTCGCTAAGCTCATCGAGCGCCTGCATAACGGTTTTTCTGAGGTCTTCCTTGTCTACATTTTCTTCAGGTGAGAATGTCATATTTTCATCGGCTATAACCTCATACGCTTCGTCTTCGTCACATTCAAAAAGCGAGGGCTTTTTCTTTTTTATGTAGTCCTTGCTTTTGTTAGCAACAATTCTGTTGAACCAACTCACAAAGGTTTCGGGATTTTCAAGCTCGTTGATTTTCGCAAGAGCCTTTATATAGCTGTCCTGCAATATATCCTCTGCATCGTCATCATTCTTGACAAATTCCTTTGCAAGGAAAAAGGCTCTTTTGCTTGTTAGGCGATAAAGCTCATCAAAAGCGGAGTCATCACCGTTCTGTATCTGAACAACAAGCTCGGCTGTTCTATTGAAATCAATCTCCATATTTTCACCACCGTTTTGTCCTCTCACAAGCATAAGACGAGCGAAAGACGAAAAGGTTTCATAAATTTGCAAAAAAATTCAAAAATGTTTTTGCCCGTTTGCTCACTATAGACGAATGAAAAAGCAAAAGGTTACACAGAAACAAAAGAATTTATAAAAAATTAATAAATCGCCAATTCGCTCGTGTATATTGAAATAAGAATATTATTTGATATAATTAATACATTAATTATTCTACAGAAAGGGACGGTCTGCGGATGAATGACAGCGTTATTGCCTCGCTTGCCGAAAAAGCAAAGCAAGGCGATATGCAGGCATTTGAACAGCTTTATACCGAGTTTTCACCGCTCGTGTATTCAATTCTGTTTGAAATGTCGCACGATAAGTACGAGGCAGAAAACTTAACGCAAGACTGTTTCGTTTCTGCTTTGCAAAGCATACACACACTAAAAGAGCCTGAAAAAACAAAAAAGTGGCTGACAGCAATTGCCGCCAACCACGGTAGAGATTATCTGAAAAAGAAAAAACCAGCTTTGCTCGGCGCAGAGCACGAATATATATTTGAAATAAAGGAAGAGGACGACACCTCACTTTTACCCGAAGCGAGCACAGAGCTTGACGAGCGAAGCGAGGAAATAAGAGAAATTGTCAACTCTGTATCGGAGGACAAGCGGCTTTGTCTCGTACTTTTCTATCAGCACGAAATGAGCATAGCCGAAATTTCCGAAGAACTCGGTATTTCCGAAAGTGCTGTTAAAACCCGACTTTACAGAGCAAGAGAAGACATAAAAGAAGAGGTAGAAAAGCGAAACAAAAAGGGGATGCCGCTGTTCGGCGTTGCACCCTTGCCGCTCATACTCTTTGCTTTGCGCAAATCGTCCGAAGCAGCTTCTGTTTCGTTTGCAGGCAGTGCGGCACAGGCAACAGCGTTTGCGGCTGTTACTGCAACGGCAAACACGGCGGTTGTTACTGCAACTTCAACCGCAACTGCGGCAACAGCAACAGGCACGGCAACAGTGACCGCTTCGGGTGCTACAGTGGCAGCGACTACAGCAACAGCAGCTGCTACGGCGACAGGCACAGCGGCAGCCGCAACGGGTATATCCGTAAAGGTAATTGCAATAGCAGCGGCAGGCGCAGTCGCAGTAGGCGGAGGTGCGGTAGGCGCAAAAGTGGTTCACGACAAGCGTGCAGAAGAAACAACTACTGCTGTAACCGAGCAATCAACCGAATTTTCAAGTGAAAACATAGCCGTTGCCGCTACCGAGCCTGAAAGTGAAACTCAAATAACGTTAGAAAACGCAACTATAACGGTTTCGACATTAAACGGGACAACAACCGTAATCTTAACAACCGATACAAACACAAAGACAACAGTGGCAAACGGTACCACACAAGCGGTCACAACAAGCCGGGTATCAACAACATCCGCAGTTACAACAAAGCCTACGACAACAGCTAAACCAACAACCACCGACAAACCTACCACTACGGCAAAGCCGACTACGACCGCCGCTACAACGGCAGCAACTACAACGACGCCCATAACCACAACACAGCCGACAACTGCTGCTCCGGCTACCACAGCAGCCAAACCGGCAACGGTTACCGTAACCGTATGGGATTCAACGGGAAGCACAACCAAAACGCTTTCTTTTGAGCCCGGTGAAACAATTACGGCTGACGTAATTGAAAACAGACTATCGGACGAATATGGAATCGAAGCCATAGTTGATGCTATAAACATAACTGCTGAGTCAGGTGGAAGCTACACCGCCACAGCGTACGAATAAACGGAGGGAATATATATGAAAACAAAAGGCATCAGAACGTTATCCGTAATACTTGCAGTAATTATGCTTTTCGGTAACTTTACAGCTCTTGCGGCAGAGCGTGAGGTAGTTGCAAGCGGTATAGAGGACGAAGTAACGTGGTGCTTTTATTCGGACGGCGAGCTTGTTATAAGCGGTAAAGGCCGTACCGGTACTCCGTGGAAATCGGGTGTTTTGGCCGCTGATGTAAAAAAGGTTACGATTGAAGAGGGTATAACCGAAATAGCACACTCGGCGTTTTTATCGTACAATTCGCTGACGGATATAACCATACCTTCAAGTGTTACTAAGATATGGAGCTATGCTTTTTCAGAATGCTCAAATATGGAAAATGTATATTTTGAAGGCGATGTTTCAGATTGGCTGTCAATATCCTTCACACATGCAGACTCCAATCCGTTGCATTACGCAGAAAATCTGTATATCAATGATACTCTTTTAACAGAACTTGTTATACCCGACGGTGTGGTTTCTGTGTGTGATATTGCGTTTTATTCCTACGACAAGCTCACAAGCGTAACTTTTCCTGAGGGCTTTGAAAGTATTGGCTCTGCTGCTTTTGCCGGATGTACAGCACTAACAGAAATATCAATTCCCGATACTGTTCTCGCAATTGGTTCGGATGCTTTTAAAAATTGTAGCAGTCTTACCGAAATCACAATACCGTACGGTATATCAAGCATTGAAGCCAAAACCTTCAGCGGTTGTACGGGTTTGGTTGAAATAACACTTCCCGAAACTGTTACGAATATTGGTGCGGAAGCTTTTAATAATTGTGTAAAGCTTACGGATATATCTTTACCCGAAGGTGTTACCAATATCGGAAAAGCTGCTTTCAATAATTGCCAAAGCCTTACAGAAATTTCTTTGCCCGAAAGCGTTACAAACATCGGCGAAAGCGCTTTTGGCGCATGTAAAGGACTTACGGAAATAAAAATACCTGACGGCGTAACCATAATTGCACCAAAAACCTTTATCAATTGCATCCGACTTAAGAACGTAATTATACCTGAAACGGTTACAGGTATTGGCAGCGAAGCCTTTTACTCATGTGATTCGCTTGAAAAAATATCAATCCCAGACAGCGTTACGATTATCGGCTGGTCTGCATTTAACAACTGTGAAAAGCTTTCAACAATAGAACTTTCCGAAAACATTGAATATATTGGCCGTTTTGCTTTCGGCGGTACTGCTTACTACGAGGATACCGCCAATTGGGACAATGGTTTTCTGTATATCGGTTCTTGTTTGATAGACATTGACGGTAATAAAATCGACAAAAACTGTAAACTGTATTCCAAAACAACGCTTGTAGCTTCCTATGCCTTTGAGCAGAGTAAAATAGTTTCGCTTGATATGTCCGACAATGTAAAATATATAAATGATAATGCTTTTGCATATTGTATGGAGTTGGAAGAGGTTCACTTGTCGGATAGTCTTCTGTCACTTGGAGAAAGGGCATTTTATTTTGCAACTGAGCTGAAAAAAATCGAAATACCTGATGGAATATCGGAATTGTCACCGTCAGTATTTAAAGGGGCAACCTCCTTAGAAGAAATTATTTTAAACAACGGTCTTAAAGAAATACAATCTAATGCTCTCGATTATACCTTAAATTTAAAAACACTTGAAATTCCTCAAACGGTAACCTCAATTGCTAAAACAGCCTTTGAAGATAGCGGTATTACCGATATTTACTACGGTGACAACAAGGCTCAATGGAAGCGTGCAACAGGCGGTGAGAGCTTTGATGGTATAACCGTACACTACACAATTAAAAGTGATGACGAAAGCGTAATCATTCAGCACACAGACGATAACTTCACTTGGGAAGCAGGCACTGTTCACCTCAAGGTTGAAGATTTAACAAACGTTACAACCTCTTACGAGCAAAACGGATTTTATAACCGTCTGCTTACTAATCCGATACAGGTGCTTGACATAAAGCTTGTTGACGGTGATGACAAACCTATACAGCCGCTTTCCGATGAAAAGATAACCGTAAAAATCAAGGCTTCCGATGAGTTTATGGCAATGCTTAAAACAGCTTTGTCTTCAGTCAGCGAGCATGATATTGTAGCAGAAAAGATTGATTTTGTTGATGACAGCTTTGTATTTGAAGTCGACGGCGAAACTGTAATTGTCCCTGCGGCTGAAAAGTTCCTCAAATCATTCAAGGTTATTCACTGGAAATCCGATGCAGTATTACCGACTGACCACGAAAGCTTTACTCACGATATGCTTGAAGTAAAAAACGGCTACATTGTTTTGCAGACCAACCATTTCAGCGAGTACGCCATCTGCACGGATATGCTTGAAATTGAGCAGACCGAGCTTGAAATTGAAAACGGAAAGACGGCTCAGCTTAATGTTACAGTCGGCGAAGGCGATACCGTAACTTACACTTCGTCGGATGAGAACGTTGCGAAGGTTGACTCAAATGGTGTTGTTACCGCAGTCGGTCCGGGCACGGCAACTATTACTGCCACAGTCAGCGGCACGGGTGTCAGCGCAAAGTGTACGGTAAACGTTCCGTTCAGAATATTTATGGTTAAGTGGGTTGTTGACGGTGTTGTAACAGAGCAGGAAATAACCGAGCAGTCACCATTAACTGCACCTGCCGAAGCTCCG
>JAZOMP010000053.1:0-3293 GCA_045654045.1 Acutalibacteraceae bacterium | reverse complement strand
TGATTATATCGCCTATTTCGCCGGCAAGCACACGCTCCTTGATAGCAAGATAAAACGGTGTATAGCGAAGCACGTGGCAAATCATAACCTTGTTGCCGTTTTCCTCAACAACCTTTACAAGGCTGTTCATTTCGTCAAGGTTTACTGAAAAAGGCTTTTCAAGCAGCATATCGTAGCCCTTTTTAAGCAGCGGAATTGCCGTTTCGACGTGCTGGTGGTCCATAGTGCCGTTTATTATTGCATCGGCAAACTTCGGCACAGAAGCCAGCTCTTCCGCAGAGGAAAAACAGTTTTCCTTCGGGAAGCCAAACATTTTTCTCGCCTTTTCACAGCGGAAGGGATTAGGGTCGGCAATACCGACTATTTTAAGCTTTTCGGGGCTTATCAAAGCCAATTCGGCATAGGTAAACGAGCGGTGACCGCCGCCGACAATAATAGCTGTTACGGGTTTATCTGACATAATTCAAGACCTCTGTTTATAAATAAATATAACTAATGGTTATGATATCATATTGTAAAAAATAGTCAAGAAAAAACAGCCACGAAATTTCGTGGCTGTAGGTTTGATTTAAATTAAAATCAGAAAATTGTGAGGATAATCTTTGCTGCAAGTGCAAGTACAAAGAAGCTGATACCGACAACCTTTGTGAGCTTGACAAGCTTTGCTTCCATTGTGCGGCCCTTGTTCTTGCCGAAGAAGGTTTCTGCACCACCAGCAATTGCACCGGAAAGACCCTTGGAGTTACCTTCCTGAAGGAGAACGAGTGCAACGATTGCGATTGAGAGAACAATAAGAACTACACCGAAAACAACCTGATACCATAACATAATTAATCACCTTTTAACGCTTAATTTGAAGCGAATACCCTTTCTTTTGTTACGGGACATAACACCCCGACATATTCGATACTTCGGTATTTTACCACATTGAAACAAGAAATGCAACACCTTTTTGTAAAAAGATGTATTTATTCGGTAAAATTTTGAGCGTATATTCACCCTTTGTTTAGGCAAAAATACTACTGACAAACAAAAAGCTGTTTTATTTAAGGTGTTTGTGTTTGCATCAGCTTTTTATTTTGTCGTTACGGCCGTAACAGGATTTTTATTCTGTTTCGGCTTTGCTTTTATATGAGACTCAGCTGCTCACCGCTGTCCTCTGCGCTGAGAAGTGCACCCGTTGAGGGCAGATTCTTCGTGCGGTAGCGGTAGGGCTTTACAAACTCACCCTCAGCATATGGTCTGACAGTCATCAGGCGCTGACCCTTCTTAAGTGTAAGCACAGCTACACCCTGGGTATCTTTTGTTGTCTTAGATGAAACAGAGCCTGTGTTGAAAAGAAGGTGTCTGCCTGCACTTGAAATGAGCACAAGCTCGGTATCTTCTTTTACATAAAGAGCTGCAACAAGCGGAGATTTGTCGCTGTAAGCCTTAATCAGCTTCTTACGGTTGGTCTTTGTTGCATAGGCGGACATATCGACCTTTGCGACCTTACCGTTTTCAAAGAAGAAAAGCATATAGCCGCTGTAGTCCTTGGTTACCGCCATATACATAAAGGCTTCCTCGGGCTCCATATCAAGCTTGGAGGGCACGTACTCACCCAGCACGCTTGCCTTGGTAAACTCGAAATCATCCGCCTTTGCCTTATAGACCTGCTGTTTGTTGGTGAAGAAGAGCAGCTCAACGTCGTTTGTTGTGTCGCAGGTGTAGGCAATTTCATCGCCTTCCTTGACCTTCTGCTCACCGCTCATACGAAGTGAAAGCGGAGTAATCTTCTTGAAGTAACCGCCCTCGGACATAAACAGGTGTACAGGCTCGTTGGAAACGGGGTTTTCGTCCTCAACTTCCTCAATTTCGGTGTTGTAGATAATTTCGCTTCTGCGCTCTTTGCCGTATTTCTTGATTACGTTTTCAAGCTCGGAAACGATAATTTTCTTGACACGCTGACCTCTCTTGAGGATATCCTCCATATCCTTTATGGCTTCTTCAAGGTTTTCTATATCCTTGGTGTGCTTGAGGATATACTCACGGTTAAGGTGACGGAGCTTTATTTCCGCAACGTACTCTGCCTGAAGCTCGTCAATACCAAAGCCTATCATCAAGTTGGTGACAACTTCCTTTTCCTCTTCGGTGTTGCGGATAATCTGAATTGCCTTGTCGATATCGAGAAGTATTTTTTCAAGACCCTGCAGAAGGTGAAGTCTGTTTTTAGCCTTCTGCAAATCAAAAAACGTTCTTCTGCGCACACATTCGGTACGGAAGGCAATCCACTCATCAAGTAGTGCCTTTACGCCAAGCACCTGAGGCATACCGGCAATAAGCACGTTAAAGTTGCAGGAGAAGGTGTCCTCCATAGGTGTCTGCTTATAAAGCTTTAACATCAGCTTTTCGGCATCGACACCGCGCTTTAAATCGATTGTGATTTTAAGACCGCTCTTGTCGGTTTCGTCACGCACGTCGCTGATTTCTTTGAGCGAGCCTGCCTTGAATTTTTCGATAATCTTGTCGATTATGGCTTCCGCCGTAGTGGTGGGCGGAATTTCGTAAACGTCTATACAGTTGTTTGATTTATCGTACTTATACTTTGCCCTTACCTTGATACTTCCGCGACCGTTGTTGATAACGTTTGCCATTTCCTCGGGGTTGTAGATAATCTGACCGCCGCCGATAAAATCGGGGGCTTTGATTATTTCGGAAACGTCGTAATCGGGGTCTTTGATAAGCTCAGTTGCCGCACGACAGACCTCGTTAAGGTTAAACGAGCAGATTGAGCTTGCCATACCGACGGCAATACCCGTGTTGTTGTTTACAAGCACGCTCGGGAAGGAAACCGGAAGAAGCGTAGGCTCCTTCATGGTGTTATCGTAGTTGTCAACAAAGTCAACGGTGTCCTTGTCGATATCGCCGAAAAGCTCGGCACAGATAGGCTCAAGTTTTGCTTCGGTATAACGTGAAGCAGCCCACATCATATCACGGGAATAAGCCTTACCGAAGTTACCCTTTGAATCTACAAGCGGATGAAGCAGAGCCTCGTATCCGCGTGAAAGACGTACCATCGTGTCGTAAATTGCGGCATCACCGTGGGGGTTGAGCTGCATTGTGCGACCGACAATATTAGCAGACTTTATTCTGCCGCCGTTAAGAAGACCCATTTTATACATCGTATAAAGCAGTTTTCTGTGGGCAGGCTTCAGGCCGTCAATTTCGGGGATAGCACGGGACATAATAACGCTCATTGCGTAGGGCATATAGTTGACCTCAAGCGTATCGGTAATACGCTGGTTTACAACCTC
>JAZOMP010000052.1:0-12780 GCA_045654045.1 Acutalibacteraceae bacterium | reverse complement strand
TACCCTCGAGGTTTCGCAGATTGCCCGTACAATTGCCGTGGGTCTGCGCCTCAACGAAAACCTTACCGAGGCTATTTCTCTGGGTCATGACCTTGGCCATACACCCTTCGGCCATGCTGGTGAGCGTGCGCTTAATGACGTTCATCCGGGCGGCTACCGTCACTATGAACAGAGCGTTCGTGTGTGTGAATACCTTGAAAAGGGCGGCAAAGGTCTCAATCTTACCGCCGAGGTTATAGACGGAATAAAGTGCCACACCAGCGGTGTGGAAGCACAGACTTTAGAGGGCAGAATAGTACGCCTTGCCGATAAAACGGCATATATTAACCACGATATTGACGATTCGGTTCGTGCGGGTGTAATGTGCGAAACGGATATTCCGCTTGAGGTGCGTAAAACCCTCGGCGAAAATAAATCACAGCGCATAACAACGGTTATATGTTCCGCTATTCAGAATAGCGGCGAAACGATTTCGCTTTCACCTGAAATTGCCGAAGCAGTCAAAGAACTTCGCACGTTTATGTTTGCCAGGGTGTATACAAATCCTTATTGCAAAAGCGAGGAGAGCAAGGCAGACACTATGATTAAACAGCTCTACCATTACTTTGCAGAAAACCCTGAAGCCTTGCCCAATGCCTACGAAGAAATCTGCTTCCGCGAGGGTGCGGACAGAGCCGCCTGTGATTATATTGCGGGTATGACCGACAGGTTTGCCGTTAGTACCTTCAACCGTCTTTTTGTTCCCGGCTCATGGCTTGCTTACTAAACGCAGTTATAAATATTTTCAACTTATACTTTATATTGGAGTTAACTCAATGGCAGGAAACAGATTAAGTGAAGATTTCCTTCGTGAACTTCGGGAAAAGAATGAAATTTCCGAGGTTATCTCTGCTTATGTCAATCTGCGCCGCAGAGGCTCCACAATGAACGGACTTTGTCCGTTTCACAACGAGAAAACACCGTCGTTTACCGTCTATCTCGAAACTCAGTCATATTACTGCTTTGGCTGCGGTGCAGGCGGTGACGTTATAACCTTTGTCCGCAGAATGGACAACCTCGGCTATATCGATGCTGTAAAAGCGCTTGCGCAGCGTGCAGGTATGGCTCTGCCTGAGGACGGCTTTGACGATACATTAAGCAAGCGCCGCCGCAGAATACTTGAAGCCAACCGTGAGGCGGCACGCTTTTTTCATTCCGTTCTTATGAGCGATAAGGGAAAGGTCTGCCTTGATTATTATCTCGGCAGAGGCTACCAGCCGGCAACTATCCGCCGCTTCGGTATGGGTTATGCGCCCGACGAATGGCGAGGTCTTTACGACCACCTGAGGGCCAAGGGATTCACCTCGGGCGAATTGGTCGACGCCAATCTTGTGCGTAAAAGCGAGAAAAACGGAAAAATTAATTATTACGATAATTTCCGCAACCGTGCAATGGTTCCGATTATTGACGTAAGAGGAAACGTTGTTGCCTTCGGCGGCAGAGTGCTGGACGATTCCAAGCCCAAATATATCAACACTTCGGATACTCTTGTTTATAAAAAGGGCGCAGGTGTTTTCGCTCTCAACCTTGCCAAGGATTCGGGCTCGCGTAAATTGATAATAACCGAGGGTTATATGGACACAATAGCTCTGCACCAGGCAGGGTTTAAAAATACCATAGCCTGCCTGGGTACTGCTTTACCCGATGAGCAGGTAAACCTTATCAGCCGCTATGCGGACGAAGTGCTTTTGTCCTACGATTCGGACGAAGCGGGTCAGAAGGCTGTGCGCCGTGCAATTGCTGCGTTTGAAAAAACGGGTGTCAAGGTGCGTGTCCTTCAGCTCAAAGGCGGTAAAGACCCCGACGAAATAATTAAAAAATTCGGTCCCGAGCGGTTCAGAATGATAGTTGAGGCCGCCGAAAGCGACGTGGAATACCGTCTGAGCGGTATAAAGGCTAATTACAATACGCTTTCGGATGACGGAAAGATAGGCTTTATGCATGAAGCAGTAAATGTGCTTGCCGATATTTCTTCGGAAATTGAACGGGACGTATATATAAGCAGGCTTTCAAACGAAATGGATATTTCCAAGGAAGCCATTACCGCACAGGTCAATGCCGCAAGGCGGAGCCGGAACAGAAATAAACAGCGTGACGAATTCCGCAGAATCCAGAGTAGTTCTTTCGGGCAGACAAATTCGGCGGTATCCTTTAAGAATCTGGGTGCAGTACGTGCGCAGGAAACACTGATTGCTCACCTTATGCGAAGCCCCGAAATCTATAAGCGGTTTGCGGACAAGCTTTGCGAGGAAATATTCCCGAACGATTTCGGCAAAGCGGTTTTTGCGGCTATGAAGCCCTTTCTTGAAAGGGGAGAGCAGGCGGATTTCACCCTGCTTTCACAAAGCCTTGATGAGCAGCAGCTCAGCGAGCTGTCAAGAATAAGCGCAACCAACGTTATTACCGGCAACAGCGCCGCCGTATGCGGCGATTGCATAAAGCTCCTGCTTGAGGAAAAAGCCAAAACGGATGTGGCAGACCCCGGAGCAATGAGCGATGAAGAATTCAGAAAATTATTTAATCAAGATGTGAAATAAAGGAGAAAGACTATGGAAGTAACAGAGAAAAAGAATGCGTTGAGAATGCTTGTCGAAAAAGGTAAGCAGACAGGTAAGCTCACCACACAGGAAATTGACACCGCAATTGAGGAAATGGACCTCGACATTGATGAGCTTGACGAGCTCTATGAGAGCATAGAGGGTCAGAACATCAAGATTATCGATGACCTGGGCGACATTGCGCTTGACAGCCTTTCGTTTGAAACGGAAATTGTCAAGGGCGGTTCCGATGCTGCCTCAGCAGAGCTCAAGAACGCCGCAATGGATGACCCCGTAAAGGTCTACCTCAAGGAAATCGGTCACGTTCCGCTTCTCACACCCGAAGAGGAAATTGACCTTGCAATCCGTATTACCAACGACGACGAGGCTGCCAAGAGCAGACTTGCCGAAGCTAACCTTCGTCTTGTTGTAAGTATTGCAAAGCGCTACGTCGGCAGAGGTATGCAGTTCCTTGACCTTATTGAGGAACCTAACCTCGGTCTTATCAAGGCTGTTGACAAGTTCGACTATACAAAGGGCTTCAAGTTCTCTACCTATGCAACGTGGTGGATAAGACAGGCTATCACAAGGGCAATTGCCGACCAGGCAAGAACTATCCGTATTCCCGTTCATATGGTTGAAACCATCAATAAGGTCAAAAAGACAAACAGCCAGCTTCTTCACAAGATAGGCAGAGACCCCTCTGCAGAGGAAATTGCACAGGAGCCCGATATGCCTGTCGATAAGGTACGCGAAATTCTCCGCGTTGCCCAGGCGCCCGTTTCTCTCGAAACACCCATCGGTGAAGAGGAAGACAGCCATCTTGGCGATTTCATTCCCGACGACGATGCTCTTGCTCCGGCAGATGCCGCTTCCAATATCCTTCTCAAGGAATCTCTTGATGACGTTCTTAAAACCCTCACCCCCAGAGAGGAAAAGGTCATTATGCTTCGCTTCGGCCTTGCAGACGGTCACCCGAGAACACTTGAAGAGGTTGGTAAGGAGTTCAACGTCACAAGAGAGCGTATCCGCCAGATTGAGGCAAAGGCTCTTCGGAAGCTCCGCCACCCCAGCAGAAGCAAGAAGCTGCGTGACTTCCTCGATTCATAAGTGCATATTGTTCCGCTTGCAGGAGACTCCGGTCTCCTGCTTTTTGTTTAATTTGCTGTTTTTTTAACTTAAAAATTCCTTTTAAGCACTAAACTTGTCACTTGTCGTTTTTTACTTTAAATTTACGTTAAAAGTTGGCTGTTTTGTTAAATTTTTCTTGAATTCCCTTGACTTGCTGTATTATTTATAGTAAACTTACGGATGAATAGTATGTGTCAGTAGGACTATTGGCATATATGGAATTTTTAAGGAGATGAAAACAGTGAAGTCCACCAAAAGAATTCTCTCAGCAATTCTCTCTGTAGTTATGATTCTCGGCTGTCTCACAGTCGGTTTCACAGCACAGGCAAGCGCTTCCGACCTTGCTGAAGCTGTCGCTAACGGCGGCAAAGTCAACTGGACCGGCGGCAACGTAACACTCGCAGACACACTTGTTATTGACAAGGATGTCGAAATCGACTTCAACGGCGCTGTTATTACAGGTCCTGCCGGCAAAGTCGCAATCCGTGTTGATGGCGGTAAGGTTCGCCTTTACGACGGTGTAGTTCTCGCTGACCAGGGTAAGTTCAGCGGCGAAACACAGTTCATCAAGACTCTTATGAGCTACAAACCCGCAATTAACATCAACGACGGTGAAGTAGAACTCAACTGCATCACAGCAGTAGGTTCTCTCCTTCGTATCCCCAACAGCGGTACAATCGAAGTTCCGATCGGTAACGGTATCAACGCTAACGACGGTACAGTTGTTCTCGACAACGTAATCGCTATCGGTATGAAGGCTCTCGATAACACAAAGGCAACTGTTACTGTTAAGGATGCTATCCTTGCAGGTATCTACAAGGCAGTCAACATCTACAACAAGGTTGACTTTGGTGCAAATTACGAGCAGTATGAAACAGTAGAACTCCTCGAAGGCTTCCTTAACGACGGTGTAACTCTTTCCGCTAACGAAAAGAAGTACATCGCTTCCGCTACAAACAGCCAGGGCGATTTCTCTGTCGGCAGCGTAATCGTCAACGTTGAAAAGCCCAATTTCGTTGAGCCTACAACAACATTTGTTAACGGCACTCTCAACGTTTTTGCTGACGTTGAAGCACACGAAGAGTCAGAAGTTTCCAACAGATATTCCTACGCTTACACTCCCGACTACGCAGTAATCGGTAAGGATAAGCAGGAATTCACAGCTGACGGTGCTCAGTACGTTGCTTCCTTCGGTGGCCTTACAGCCGGCGAAGATTACGACGTAACAATCAACTACGACCTTTCCGTTAAGCTTGGCAAGAAGCAGAAGGAAATCGTAGAAGATGCATTCGAAATCCTTGCTCACTACATTAAAAAGGCTCCCGAACTCCTCAATCGTTTTGTAGTTGACTTCGAGCATATCTACAACACAGCTGAAGGGCTTGTAGCACTCGTTTACAACGCATATCACGGTAATCAGCTTAATGGTGTTGCCGGTGTAAAGGATATCATGGCTCTTATTTATGCTCTTGAGGGTCAGGATTTTGCCGGTGCTTCTGAAAATGTTATTCTTCACAATTACCTTTATACACAGCATTATGAAAAAATAGCAAATTATTATAATAGCGTCGATTACAGTGTATTTGAAGCAGCTGTTGAGAGCTCAATCGCAGGTGAAAAGGCAGCTTACGCAAAGACCTACGGCGCAATCTTCGATACCGATGATGAAGCAGGCGCTGATTCTGTATTTGCTTACTTCTATGACGAAACCTTCAAGAAGGCAGCTTCTTTCGAAGATAGCAAGTTTGCTGACGGTACACCCGGTTACGGCGCAGGTAAGGGTCTCCTTGATGTATTCAACGAGTACTACAACGCAGTTCTTGATAAGCTCTACGTTGAAGGCAGCACAACTGAGTTTGCCGAAAACGGTGTAGCAAATGCTGCTAAGTACATCGGCGAAAACTGGAAGGGCATTTACGAGCTTGTTGAAAACGCAGTAGTAGTTCTTGACAAGGCTAACGAGCTTCTCGACAGCGGTGCATTTGAGAAGATTCTCGGTCTTATCGGCAAGAGCAGCTTCGCTTCTTACGTCGGTGCATTTGATACAGCTTATATGTATGTAAACAAGGTTATGAACCGAGTTGACGAAGCTCTTGATTCAAATTTTGTAAATACATACCTTTCAACTCCTGAAAAAGCAGGCAAGTACTGCTACACATACGCTAAGAAGGTATGGAACATTGCTAACAACCCCGAAGTATACTTCGATATCGATGTTACAGGCGATTTCGTAACAGTTGATCTTCTTGACAAAAACCTCAACGCTACATTTACAGTTTCCACAGAAGCTAAGCCCGTTAACGTTAAGGTTACAGTATCCGGTATGGGATCTGCACAGCTTAACAACCTTGTTGCTGCTAGCAGCTACAACGAGTGGTTTGCATACGGTAAGGATATTACAGTTGCACCTGTAGAAACTTACGAAGGTGCTGCATTCAAGTATATGGTTGTTAAGTCAAACGGCAACCAGACTGTTGTTGACGGCAAGGTATTTACAGCTAAGGCTGCTACAAACCTTGAAATCGTTCTTATGTTTGAGCCTACTGTTGCAGAATCTGCAAAAACAGAAGTTGTCTTTATGACTGACAAGGCTCTTAACTACAAGTATATCGATATGGTTTCCATCGCTTCTGACAGCATTGCAGACGAGTGGTCTGATTATACTGAAGACGAGATTAAAGCTCCCAAGTTCGATGGTCTTACATTCAACGGTTGGACTGTAAAGAAGGATGGTTCAGCTGCTGATACAGATATCACTAACCTTGCTGATGATGTTGCTGCTGAAAACTCCGATTTCGTAATTGTCTATGCTTCTTATACTTACAAGGAGCAGGTTGAGGTTGATCCTCAGAAGGATGTTATCGTAATGACCAGACATGAGGTTGTTGACGGTAAGGGTTACTTTGAGGTTAACATTCAGCTTAAGGGTGCAAAGGCAATCGAAGCCGGTATCATCCTTACAATGACAGAAAGCTATGCAACTAAAGATGCAATGAAGATTAATCTTTCCGGTACTCCCGGTGTTATCTTCGCTCGTACATCTAAGGTTACAGACGGCTATGTAAACCAGAACGTTCAGTATACAGCCGGTGTTAACGCTTCCGGTACTGTTTATGCACGTGGTTACGTTGTATATGAGGACGGTACTGCTGAATACACAGACATCGTTTCTCTTGATATCTGATTTCAGTAAAATATAAGCTTTTTGATAAGGAGGTTATTTACCAATGAAACTTTACAATAAGCCCGAACTCAATGTTGAAAAGTTTGATGTTGAGGACGTTATTACAATTTCTGCAGATACGGATCGCAGTGATGTTGATTTCACTAAGCAGTCTGCTGGCATGGAATTCGACATCAACGTTGAAGGTAACGAGTTCTAATTTAAAAATCGCATAAGTTCTTTTCAGGGCAGGCAGTTATACTGCCTGCCCGTTTTCCTTAAAAATATAGCAAAGAGTTAAAAACCAAAAACCAAAAACCAAAAACCAAAAACAAAACAATTTATCCCGAATATAATCAAAGTATTTTACAACATAACAAAATACCTTGCTTATGTCCGGAATAACATATAACAGGGGAGCAACAATGAAATTTTACAATATTGCCGGCGTTACCGTCGGCTACGGCTGTAAATACCCCGAAACCGAAAAACGCAGCCGACCGTATCTTTGCACAGAATCGGGCTATGCCGATTTTACCATAAAAATAAATTACGATGATTTTGAAGAGTCTCTGCTCCGGATGCCGCTTATGACGCCCGAGCTGCTCGAATATATGCGCATAGGCAGCTGCTTTTATTCTGCCTTGCTTGATTTCGGCGGATTAATGCTGCATTCCTCTGCTGTTGTTCTTGACGGAAATGCCTATTGCTTCTCTGCCCACAGCGGTACGGGCAAATCAACCCATACAAACCAGTGGCTCGAGCATTTTAAGGGCAGAAATCCTTATATTATCAACGATGATAAGCCTGCAATCAAGCTTGAGGAGGATGGCTTTAAGGTCTACGGTACACCGTTCAGCGGCAAGCACGATATCAGCGTGAATACTGCCGTTCCTCTTAAAGGAATTGCCTTTATTGAGCGGAGTGATACCAATTCTATCCGCCGCCTTGAGCCTCGTGAGGTCTTTTCGCTCTTGCTTAATCAGACTGTAAGGCCCAAAGACGAAGCAAAGCTTGACAGACTGTGTGAGCTTATAGACAAGCTTCTTACCCAGGTGCCCGTTTATCTCCTTCGCTGTAACATCAGCCACGAGGCTGCACAGTTAGCTTATGACGAAATGAGTGGTAACAACGAAAATTCCCGATAAATTTAAAAGTGATAATAAAGCTGTTTTCCCTTGGCTGCTTGAGCGTGTCAAGCCTTACCGAATCCGTATAGGCTTGCTTGTTGTGTTCAATATAATATCCTCTCTGCTTGTTGCTGTTAACGCCTATGTTTCAAAAGAGCTTATGGATACTGCAGTAGCAGGTAACAAACAGAAGCTTACTCAAATCAGCATTGCCGTAATAGCCGTGCTTGTTTTTCAGCTTTTTCTGCGCCTTGCGCACAACCTTACGGATACTCGCCTGCGCCTTGATATGGAAACCGATTTCCGCAGTTATTTTATCCGAAATCTTTTTGATAAAGATTATCTTAAAATTTCATCCTACCACAGCGGCGACCTTATGACCCGTCTTACAAATGATACGAACGGTGTTATAAACGGTCTTGTTTCAATTATCCCGAACACTGTCGGCTTTGCGCTTCGCATAGCCGTTGCTTTTATTTCGCTTTGCTTTCTCGATAAGCGTCTTGCCTTTGTTTTCTCCGGAATCGGCCTGGCAATCTTCTTTGGTACACGTCTTTTTCGCAAATTTTTCAAGGATATGTACCACAAGGCTCAGAATGCCGAAAGCTCTGTGCGTTCATTTTCCCAGGAAATCATCACCAATCTTCTTGCTGTAAGTGTTTTTGATGCGGCAGAGGACGTTACAAAAAAAGAAGATGAGCTTCTTAAAAACAGTGCCGATATCCGTTGGCACAGAACGAAAATTTATTCTGGCGCAGGTGCCGTCCTTTCTCTGGGTATGAGGGGCGCGTATATGCTTGTTTGTATTTTCTGCGCCTTCAAGCTTCTTTCAGGTTCCATAACCTACGGTACAATTACCGCTATTCTTCAGCTTGTCAATCAGCTGCAGACTCCGTTCCGCAGTCTTTCGGGTGTTATGCCCGCATATTATCAGATGCTAGCTTCAAGTGAAAGAATTCTTGAAATCATATCTATAGAGGGTGAGGAAGAGGTTACCGAAAAATGCGATGTAAAAAGTTTTTATTCCTCTTTTAAAACGGTGGAATTTGACGGTATCAGCTTCGGTTACGGTAATGATGATGTTCTGGAAAACACTTCTCTTTCACTTAAAAAAGGCGAATTTGCCGCGATTACAGGTGTTTCCGGCATCGGTAAGAGCACAATGATGAAAATGATGCTCGGCGTTCTTCATCCGAGTGAGGGAACGGTGCATTTCAATACGGAAAACGGCATGTTTGTACCGGGTAAAAAATACCGCAGCCTGTTTTCGTACGTACCGCAGGGTAATATGCTTCTTTCGGGTAGCATATATGAGAACATTACGTTTATGAGTCCCGATAAAACCGACGAGGAAATAAAGAATGCAATCCGCCTGAGCTGTTCGGAGGAGTTTATAAACGAGCTTCCCGACGGCCTTAATACCGTGATAGGCGAGAGGGGACGAGGCTTGTCCGAGGGTCAGGTGCAGCGCCTTGCTATTGCAAGAGCAATTCTTCACGGTGCACCGATTATTCTTCTTGATGAGGCTACGTCTGCCCTTGATGAAGCAACCGAAGAAAGGGTGCTTAGCAATATCCGTTGTATTGAGGGTATTACCTGCGTTATCGTTTCCCACAAAAAGGCGGCTCTTGCCGTTTGTGATAAGGAAATTCGTATAGAAAATAAGAAATTTAACGTTATAGATTTAAAGTAACAGATAAGGTGAATTTATGAAGATTAAAGCCGGTTATAAGGTAAGAAAAATGTGCGGCAGCAGTATTGTTGTTGCAGTAGGCTCAGGCGATGAGTTCAACGGTATGATTACCCTTAACGACAGCGGCGAATTGCTCTGGTCGAAGCTGAACGAAGGCGCAGAAATTGAAGACCTTACAGCACTTCTCGTTGCTGAATACGGTATTGATGAAGCAACCGCCAGGGCGGATGCTGAAGAATTTGTTGAAAAAATTAAAGGAGCAGGTTTCCTTGAATGATAAAAATAGCCTCAAAGAGCTTGAGCCTGAATTAAGAGCAGTAATAAATTCAGGTAAGGTTGCCGAGTTTGAAACACACGGTTTCAGCATGATACCTTTGCTACACGATGGCGGCGACAGGGTACGCCTTATCAGATCTGATGGTAAGCTTGCCGTTGGTGACGTAGCGCTTTGTGTTACGGATAACGGCAAATATGTTCTTCACAGGGTTATCGAAATCAGAGACAGCGGATACGTTTTAAAAGGCGATAATTGTATTTCAACTGAATTCTGTAAGGGTGACAGCGACGTTATCGGTGTTGCCATTGCCTTTATCCGCAGAGGAAGGCTTATTGATACACGCTCATTTTCATATAAGCTCTATTGCTGCTTCAGAAAGCCCTTGCTCCGTCTCTGGCAGCTCTTCTGGAAATTTGCCGATAAGCTCGCGGTTATGAAAAATAAATAAACATCTTCTTCTCCAGGGGTGTTTTTAATGTCTAAAAAGCCAGTAATAATACTAATTGTAATATCGTTGCTTGTCGCTTCGCTTGCTCTTCCTGTAAGTGGGCTTAATATCAGGATTGACGGTGTTGCAGTCGAAAAAGCGTGGCTGGACTGCCATACGCAGGTGCTCGTTTCAAACAGAGACGAGTCTAATAATGACGTCGGTTTTGCGATTGCTAACGTGCTCTATGACGAGGATAATAACAGGGCTTACCTTTCATTCAAGGTTAATGTCAACGGTTTGCTCTTTCCCTCTTCGCAGGATACGGACAATACTGTTCAATATATGCACGGTGTACGGATAAATGTTGATAATTCAGGATTTATCGGAGTTTCCCATAGCGGAACAGAACCGTATGACGAAAACTTGTATTTTATTGAAGCGGCTGTATCCGAGCATGATTCTTCTGCATTCAGTGCGGAAATATGCCTTGGTGTAAAGCTGGGCTTACATACGCTTGATAGTGTCAGCGTTCAGTTTATTGACGGCAATGGAATTCCGTCAAACGTATATGAACTGGATTTGCCGCTTTTACCGAGCGAGGAAACAACCATAGCATATCAGCCTGATTTTAATGAAACTGAAAAAGAAACAACTACCAGAAATAATACAACCCGTATAACGACTACACGGCGTGTGACAACGGAAAGAACAACCCGACCGGAAAAGACAACCGTTCAGAAAACCACCGCCGTTAAAACAACCAAGGAAAAAACAACGAAAATCAGAACAACCAAGCCCAAAACCACGGCAAAGGTTGTTACGGTATACGTCACCGTGCCGCAAATGGTTGAAACAACCGCCAATGCAACTACCGGTACAGAAACTGCAAGCGAACAAGTTCAGCAGGAGAGAACTTACAAGGAACTTAAATATGCTGCTGCCGCAGGTCTGTTGATTCTTATTTTTGGTCTGTGTGTGATTATAAATATGCTCAACGATAAGAACAAGAGCGATAGGAGATAATGTTTAAAAATCCGTCTGATGGAGCTTTCATCGGGCGGATTTTTTGTTTTAAGTGAATAGTGCATAAAAATGAAGCGTTATTTTTGTTGATACTTTCGTCAGTTTCTTGTTGAATTCTTAATATTTTTTATGTTAATATTATACAAAAGATAAAATCAGGAGGTATTATAATATGACATTACCCGTAGCGTTGCAGCTTTACACCTTGCGTGATGAGATGGAAGCCGATTTTGAGGGCACTCTCAAAAAGGTCAAAGCTTTCGGATATGACGGTGTTGAGTTTGCCGGTCTTTTTGGTAAGACAGCGGCTCAGGTAAAAGCGCTCTGCGAGGAAAACGGTCTTGTCCCTATTTCTGCACACGTTGCGCTGGATGAGATGATGGCTGACCCCGACGTGCTCAATGTTTATGCGGAAATAGGCTGTAAGTACGTTGTTGTTCCTTACCTTACCGAGGAGCGCCGTCCCGGCACAGACGGTTGGGAGAAGACTATTGAGGATATCCGTGTCTGCTGTGAAAAGGCAAAGGCTCTCGGTATGACTATGCTCTACCATAACCATGATTTTGAATTCGCAAAGATTGACGGCAAATATGCTCTTGATATCCTTTACGAAGCAATTCCCGCAGACCTTCTTCAGACCGAAATTGATACCTGCTGGGTCAACGTCGGCGGCGAAGAGCCTGCACCCTATGTGCTCAAGTATTCCGGTCGTGCTCCCGTTGTCCATCTTAAGGATTTCATTATGAAGGGCAAGGGCGGAAAGCTCTACGAGCTTATCGGTATTGACGATGATAACGAAACAGCTGAAGAGGATGCGTTTAGTTTTATGCCTGTCGGCAGTGGCTGTCAGGATTTACCTGCAATCCTCGATGCAAGCGTTAAAGCAGGCGCACACTGGGTTGTTGTTGAGCAGGACAGACCCGCAAAGGGCGATACTCCGCTTCAGTCAGCAGAAATCGGCAGAGAAAACCTTAAGAAGCTCGGCTGGTAATTTTTTTACGGTAAACCGTCGGCATAATGCCGATATAATAAAAAACAAAAACTGAAAGGATTGATATCCAATGGCAAGTATTCTTGATAAATTCAAGGAAGAAATTACAGAAGAAAAGAATTATGACGGTGCAAAGAAAATCCGTGTAGGTATTATCGGTACAGGCTGGATTGCTGAAGCTCATCTTAAGGCTTATCAGCAGTGCCCCGACGTTGAAATCGTCGGTATGGCAGACCTCGTTCCCGGTAAGGCAGAGGAATTCTGCGAGAAGTACGGTGAGGATAAGACAAAGGTGCATTTCTATCCCAGCCACAAGGAGCTTATCGACAACGAAGAGCTTGACTGTGTAAGCGTTTGTACATACAA
>JAZOMP010000051.1:0-7381 GCA_045654045.1 Acutalibacteraceae bacterium | reverse complement strand
TTATATATTTTTTTGAAAAACAGCAAATTCCAACCTGACTTGCTGGACTTTTTTACCCGATTGCTATACAATGAAGCCATAGCTTGAAACTTGATTGTACAGAGGTGCAGTTATGAATTTAGGAGAAAGAATATTGAATCTGCGCAAAAAGAGCGGTCTTTCCCAGGAGGAGCTTGCCGAAAAACTGGGTGTGTCACGTCAGTCGGTCTCAAAGTGGGAAACGGGTAACGTTATGCCCGATTTAGATAAGGCTATTGCAATGTGTGAGCTTTTCGGCGTAACAACAGATTACCTTCTTAAAGGCAAGGAAGACCATACCGGCGCAGCATATAACGAAGTCCTTGAGGAAGAAATAATAGGCAGCATTGATTCGGAAGAAGATGATGCTCCTGCTGAAACCTACGCAGAATCAACGGATTCAGCCGATGTAAACCCGGCTTTACATGAGGGAGAGCAGGACAAAAAAGATGAAAAGCCTGCCTATCTTAAAGCAATAGCAGGCGTGCTTGCGGTTATTCTGCTTTTTGCGGTTATCCTGCCTATTCCGCTTGGCGGATATAAAAGGCTGTGGGCAAAATTTACCGAGCCTCCCGTTGCCTACCCTTACGTGCTTGTTCACGGTATGGGCGGCTGGGGCGAAGGCGCAGGCATTAACAGCGTTTCACCCTACTGGGGTTCGGTTACAGGCAGCCTTTCAACCTATCTTCGTTCAATTGATATCAAAGTTGCGGAAGCCAACGTCGGACCTTTCTCAAGTGCATGGGACAGAGCGTGTGAGCTCTATGCCCAGCTTACCGGTACAAGGGTTGACTATGGCGAGGCACATTCGGAAACTCACGGTCACGAACGCTACGGAAGAACTTATACTACAAAGCTTGTCGAAGGCTGGGGTACCAAAACCGAGGGCGGCCAGCTTCAGAAAATCAATCTTATCGGCCACTCCTTCGGCGGCAATACAATCCGCCTTCTCACAAGTCTGCTCGAATACGGCAGCCCCGAAGAACAGCAGGCGAGCGGTGACGAGGTTTCCGACCTTTTTACGGGCGGTAAGGGCGAATATATAAACTCTGTAACAACACTCTGCTCACCGCATAACGGGTCAACGCTTTATTACGTTGTAGACAGATACAACCTTATCCAGACCGCGCTCGGTGTACTCTATGCCGCAGGCGGTGTGACTGACATAATTGAAGGAGGCCTTGTCGATTTCAACCTTGACCACTTCGGTATTCAATCGGGCACAGGTCAGACACTTGAGCTTATTAATCAGAAATTCAGCACAGGCACGGACAACGCATTTTACGATTTGTCACCTGACGGTGCTGCCGAGCTCAACAAAACAATTAAAACGGTAGACAGCGTCTATTATTTTTCCTATGCCTATTGTACAACAGAAAAGTCTATTATAACCAACCATCAGCTTCCGAGAAAATCCACACTGCTTGTGCTTATGCCTGTAGCAACGCTTATCGGCAGATATACCAACATAAGCGACTCTGCAGTAATTAAAATCGACGAAAGCTGGCTTCCAAACGACGGACTTGTAAACGTTGTTTCAGCACAGTGTCCGGGTGATGAGGAAATGCATAGCTATACAACCGATACAAAAATTGAGCGCGGAAAGTGGTATGTATTCCCGACTCTCGACGGCGACCACGGCACAGTAATCGGTATGAGCGGCAACGTCCAGAAAACGCACAGCTTCTATACCGAGCATATGGCAATAGTTGATGCCTTGCCGAGAAATTGAAAATAATAAATTCCTTGCTGCGGTGCAATACAATGTGCCGCAGTTTACTTTTAATAAACAAATTTCAAAAAAAATCTTGACAAAAGCTTACATATTTGTTATACTTCAAAAGCTGTTAAAAATTCAGCCATATGGGCCATTAGCTCAGTTGGTTAGAGCAACCGGCTCATAACCGGTTGGTCCGGGGTTCGAGTCCCTGATGGCCCACCAGTTTAATATTAATATAGGGGTATAGTTCAGCTGGTAGAGCGACAGTCTCCAAAACTGTAAGTCGTGGGTTCAAATCCTACTGCCCCTGCCAAAACAAAGAACGGATGCTGTAAGGTGTCCGTTCTTTTTTGCTGATTGTACATAAGGAAGGATTTGAAGGGCTTTCGGGCTTTATTTGTATATTTGTTGCTTTTACTGTACATAAGTGTTAAAATACCTGTATGAGGTGATTTGAAATGAAAAGTAAAAAACTTCTTAACGTTTACACCGTTTTATGGGCTGCGATTGCCGTTGCTTACGGGTTGTGGATGGCAATTTTTATGAGCTGGGATCAGTATCCTTATATCATACCCACTCAGGCGGATATGCTTTTGCCTGCCGAAGAGTTTGTTGCAAAGTTTGACGGTATGCTTTACGAGCCGCTGTATCCCAACGCATTGGTTTACTGGCTGTGGGTAATCGGTTCAACGGCGTTGCTTTTCTGCTACGCTTTGTTTATCCGCAAAATTCTTTTTGCCCGTACGCTTACAAAGGCAACTACCGCTTTCTGTGTTATCAACCTTTTTGCCGGCTGTGCCTTTATCACATGGTACGGCTTTCTCAGCTTCCCCGAACAGTTCGGTAATATTTTAACGGATGTTACCGCAAGTATGCTTGGGCTTCGCTACCCGTGGTATTTCAAACTTTGGGGTGTTCTGGCTTCTCTTTCTATATTTACTAACACTCTTTATATGTACCGCAAGAACAATTACCGCGGCAAGGCGGGTGTAATTGTAACCTCCCTGGGCTGTGCAGCAATTTACATAACGGTCAATGTGCCCTCAGCAGGTCTTGACCTTATTATGACTCCCCGTTGCCTTGGCCATTGGGCTACAGCGCTTATTTTTGCCTTCCTCGGTGCGGCAGGTGTTATCATCTTCCTTTTTCACAAATGCAAGCAGAAGGACAGAAAATACATAATCGCAACAGTTGTTTTTATTGCTGTGCTGCTGATTATGCTTGTGCTTCTCGTTACTGTCGGCAAGAGTGCGTTTATCGAAAACCTGCCTATGTGGGTTGCTTATGCTCTGCTTTTTATAATCAATTTCACTTCTTTCTTTGACAGTAAAAAAGCGGCAAAGAGCGTTAAAGAAAAAAGTACGGTGGTGTAAAATGAAACAAAAACCTATGGACAATAAAACCCTGAAATATTTTGCGCGTATGGCGGCAGAGGCTTACGTCAATGACCCCGTGCACAGCTACGTTACCAAAAGCGAAAACTTCAGAAAAAGATTCGTTTATCACTTTATGATTGAACGTCTTGCAACTTCAAACCGTGAGGATATCGTTTATATTGATAAGGAAAAGCGCGGTATATGTATCTGGCGCGAAGCCCATAACGAGTACGGCGTGCTGGATTTTCTGATGTACCCTAACTGGTTTTTCCTCTGGCTTTACTGGCCTAAAACACTCAAAACACTTATGGCTTATTCTCACCTTGACGTAAAAGTTTTCCCCGAAAACACCTATATAATTTCGCCCGTTTTTGTTGCTCCCGAGCACCAGGGCAAGGGAATAGCAACAAAGCTTATAAAGCAGGGCATAAAAGACCTTACCGCAAAGGGCTATAAGTTAGGTCTTGAGGCGCAGGATAAGGATAACGTTAAGTTTTACGAAAAGCTCGGCTTTAAGGTAATCAAGCACGATTATTGGAAAAAAGAGGGCATAGACAATTACTATATGATGTACGCCCCGGAAGAGGAATAATTTATGGATAACAGAGAATGGTTCAAATCCGCTCAGTACGGAATGATGGCTCATTGGGGGCTTTATTCTGCGCTTGGCGGCGAATACAAAGGCGGCAGGGTAAGAGACTATGCCGAGTGGATACAGAGCTGGCTTGCCATACCCAACGCAGAATACGAAAAGCTGGCTTCGGTTTTCAATCCGATTTATTTTGATGCCGATGAATGGATACGCCTTGCAAAGGACTGCGGAATGAAGTATTTCGTTTTTACTTCCAAGCACCATGACGGCTTCGCCTTGTTCAAATCCAAGGCAGACCCATTCAATATTGTGGATGCCACACCATTCGGCAGAGATGTTGTAGCCGAGCTTGGCGAAGCCTGCTACAAGCACGGGCTTAAATTCGGGCTTTATTATTCCCAGGAGCTGGATTGGCACCACCCTCACGGCGGCGGTTACACCAACCTTTCGGGTTGCTCAGGCTCTTCGTGGGACAATAACTGGGACTATCCCGACAGAAGCAAAAAGGATTTTTCAATCTGCTTTGAAGAAAAAATCAAGCCGCAGGTCAAGGAAATTTTAACCGGCTACGGTGACCTGTGCCTTATCTGGTTTGATGTTCCTCACACAATAACACCCGAACAAAGCCTTGAGCTCAATCACCTTGTAAAGCACTATCAGCCCGATTGCCTTATAAATTCAAGAATAGGCAACGGTGCTTATGATTACGTTTCACTCGGCGATAATGAATATCCCGACGAGTTCAAGCCTACTGAAAATTCCGACCCCAACAGCCTCGACGGCTTCAAATATTCTCCCTACGGTCTCTACGAAACGGCAGGTACTCTCAACAGCTCCTGGGGCTTCAAATATTATGACCAGAACTGGATAAGCCCCGAAGAAATAGCGGGCAGAAGAAAGAAGCTTAATTCTCTGGGCGTCAACTATCTGCTAAATATCGGTCCCGACGGACTGGGCAGAATACCCTCGTTCTCGGTTGAAGCTCTCAGAAAAGCAACTGAATTAATGTAAACAAAAAGGTGAAGTAAGCGTGGTACTTACTTCACCTTAAAATTTTATTTGTAGGATACAAGCTCGCTTAATTCCTTGCGCTTCTTTTCACGCAGCTTGTCGTTTTCGCTTGCGTAGCCGAGTGAAATTACAAGCCTTACCGGCTCGTTCAGCGAACAGATTTTGCGTATTTCCTTGTCGTCCAGCCAGCCTAAAATGCAGGTTGAAAGCCCCTGTGCAGCTGCTTCTGCCGTAATGTAGGCAGTAACAATTCCGATATCAATAGAGCGGTAGTCATTGTGCTTGATTTTTGATCCTGCGGCAGCGGTCGTGTTGTACGGCTTTTCGGATATTACTATCATAACCGGCGCGTCTGCGGTGAATTTGTTCATTCCCATTCCCTGCGTTGCCTTTGCAACTGCCTTTGCCGCTTCGCCTGTACATACCGTCAGGTGGTAGGGCTGTGCGTTGCAGGCAGAGGGCGCAAGGCGTGCCGAATTCATAACCGCATCAAGCTTTTGCTTTTCAACCTGCCTTGTCGGGTCATAGCTTCTGCAGGACTGTCTGTTGTTTGCTATATCTGTAAAGTTCATTGTTTCCACTCCAATACTTTGTGTATGGAAATATTATATATTTATTTTTCTGAAAATTCAATAAAAGTTTTGATTTTGCGAATTTTATGTTATAATACCTAAAAAGATAAAGGCGGTGTACTGAAATGAAAAATCGTTTGTTAAAACTCATATCCGTTGTGATGACAGTTGTGCTTTTGTCTGCCGTGGTAAGTATCGGCGTTTCGGCTGAAAGCGACAGGGGATATATAGTTGTTACCGATACCGTTGCGGCGAATACGGGTCTGGACGTTTCCGATGCTGTTCAGAGCTTAATCGACTCCAACCCCAACCGCACGATTTATTTCCCCGACGGCGAATACGTTTTGGCAAAGCCGATTTATACTCCGGCTGACCCTAAACTCAGCGTTTCGCTTGAGCTTTCGGATTTTGCCGTACTCAAGGCAGGCGAGGGTTGGGAAAAAAGTGAGGCGGTTGTTCAGCTTGGCGGTAAAAATCCGGCAAACGATACGCACACCGTAGGAAGCAACTATTCATTTGAGGGCGGTGTAATTGACGGAAGCGGAGTTGCAAACGGAATTTCAATAAACGGCGGCAGAGAAACAGCCGTGCGCAACGTTTCAATCAAGCACACCGTAGTAGGCTTGCATATTATGTACGGCGCCAACAGCGGCTCGTCAGATTCGGATATCTTCGGTCTTAATATCATCGGCACGGGCGGTACGGATTCCGTCGGCATACTGCTTGAGGGCTTTGACAATACGGTTACTAACGTGCGTATAGGCTGTGTTTATACGGGCGTTCACGTAAAATCCGCAGGCAATGTTCTTCGCAATGTACATCCGCTTTATTATTCGGATTATACCGATTATGAAAACAGCTGCGGCTTCCTTATCGAATCGGGCAACAACTGGTTTGACTACTGCTATTCCGATCAGTTTGCAATAGGCTTCCGTACAACCGATTACGGCACAAGCACCTTCAACAACTGCTTCTGCTACTGGTATTCGCCCAGCGGCGGTACACAGACAGGCTTCCGTGCCGATAAATATTTCAACTCAAATATAACAAGCCTTACTCTCGGCTTTAAGAGTGAAACCGAAAACACCGTACTTTCCGTCGGTGAAGTAGGCGGCACGGGCACAATTTCAACTCTCGACGTTGACAAGAAAATTGTTGCGGACAAATCCTACCTTGCTTATATGGAGGATATGACCGTCTTCACCCGCATCTACGGCTTCCTCGTGCTTATATTCAATTGGTTGGTTAATGCTATGGTTTAACATTTACTTAAAAAAGAATAAATGCAAACAGGCGAGCCGTTAGGCTCGCCTGTATGCAAAAGGAAGGAGTAAATGAAAAAGAAACAAAAAGAAGAAATCAAATTAAATAAGTGGAAGCATAGTGCTTTCCTTGACAATATATTACAATACTTTTCGCCACAATTTGATAATAAATGATGTCTTTTTTGTGAACAAATTGTAAACGATTTCTTGCAAAATTATTTCAAAAATAATTTTCTCGTAATATTTCAGGATAAATGTGGAAATTATAACGACATTTTGTATTTCATCCGTGCTTTAACCACCATTAGTCGGTTTTTTCACCGAAATTCACAAGGTTTTCCACAAAACGAGGGCTTTTTTGTGTGCAAATTAAGCCTTGACACGGGCTGTTTTATTTAGTATAATGCTTGACTGTAAAGAATATTTGCTTTACAGATAATATCAAGGGGGATAACCTTGTGGCTAAGAATCTTCAGGTCACCGTCCTGCTCGACTTCTATGGCGAGATGCTGACCGAAAAACAGCGCAGCTTTTTGGAATATTATTATAACGATGACCTTTCACTTTCCGAAATTGCGGAAAACGAGGGCATCACAAGGCAGGGTGTCCGCGACGCTATCAAGCGTGCAGAGGCTCAGCTTTTCGATATGGAAAATAAGCTCGGTCTGTATGCCCGTTTTGAAGAGCTTCGCCGCGGTCTTAACGAAATCTCCGAGAGCGCAAACTTAATATTCGAGCAGAATATGCGTTTTGGTCTCTCACGTGAGATTAACGATGCAACGGTGCGCATCCGTGCGCTCGCCGCAACCCTCATGGAAAACTGATTT
>JAZOMP010000050.1:0-3617 GCA_045654045.1 Acutalibacteraceae bacterium | reverse complement strand
AGGTTACCGTTGAGGGCGAGGCGGTCAAGCTTACCGCAACGGAATACAAAATCCTTGAGTATCTGATGATTAATCTCGGCAGAATTCTTACCACAACGCAGATTTATGAGGCGGTGTGGGACGAGCCGTCATACTCAACGGACAAGACGGTTACGGTACATATCAGAAGGATAAGGGAAAAGATTGAGCTTGACCCGAAAAACCCGAAATATCTGAAGGTGGTGTGGGGACTTGGTTACAAAATCGAAAAAATATAAATTAATACGAATTATTTGCTTTTTACTCAGTATAGTCTGCGTGTGTACAAGCGGCTTTGCCGTTTACCGCGGAATTTCCTTCGGCGTTCAGGCGGGCTATTTTTACGGCACGGAAAATTTCAGGCAAAATATATACGATACCCGCCGTTCTTCCAGCTTTCTTTACGAGGTGGGTCTTTCCTATTACGCTTTGCGCCGTACCTTTGTAACGTATAACGACGGCGAAATTTTTGAAGCGGAAACATTTAAGAAGCACCTTGAAGAAAGAGCAGCCGAGCGCGTGGAAAAATTAGTCAGGGAGAACTCGGACCAGTATCAGCAATACGCTGACGAATATAACAAATGGCTCAGGCAGATTGATGCTGACGATAAAGGCTATTACGGCGATTCGTACTGGCTCGAGGGTCACGGCACTCTCAGCCCGGATGACAGCCGCCCATTTAGTGAAGACAGCTATTTTCTTCTCAATGCTGACCGTACGGTTGGCGTTAACGTTGAAAATATCCGCAAGGATGCCGAGCGTAATTTAGGCGAGGATTTCAACCTTGATATTTACAAAAACGAGTACACGCACCTGAAATATTATATTTCAACGCTTCGTGCTCTGCAGTATTTTCTTGTTGATAACACAACGGGCAAAATTTACACCAACAGCGGCTTTAACACCGCCGAGGAGTTTCAGGAAGCTTATGCTGACAAAACATGGTTTGTTTCTTCGTCCGATAACTTCCAGACCGTAACAGTTGGTGAAGAGTTCAAAAAAATAAGCAATTCTTCAATGTATCCTTCGTATTACCGCTACGGTACGGATAATACGGAGCTGGTCCAGACCAAAGACGGTGTAATACTCAGCCCGTCCAACTATATGTATGAGTTCCTGACTGCGATTCGCTACGGCTATTCTCATTATTATAGCGAATACGATTATATAATCGGCTCATCTACGCTTTTTGAAGCAGGACCGTGTACGGTTTACCTTAGCTACGATTTTGACGCTCGCGCAACAGATACAGACCCGTTCTGGGATGTTGAAGTGAATTATCAGTATGCAGCAGGCAGCCTTGAAAGAGATTTTATAATCGGCGCTGTGTCAATCGCATTGCTACTGATTCTTACTTTGATTATTCTTATTTTTGCAGGCAAAAAGCCCGTGCACCTCAATTGGCAGAACAAAATCCCCGGTGATTTACACCTGATTATTTCAATCGCTGCGGCGGTGGGAATGGGCGTGCTTGCCTTCTGGTGTGCGGTATATGCTCTGGAATATTACGGGAGCATAGGAGTGTTTTATTCTCTCTGTTGGGCAGGCGTTATAGCTTTGGCTGCTGTCTGCTATTCCTTCCTTATTAACGGACTGGTTACTTTAATTCAGAATATTGCAGGTAAGGTGTTTGTAAAACGTCTGTGTATTCTTCTTCCGATAAGGCTTATTAAGAAGCTGATACATCAGCTTACCGCAAATAAAACTCACCTCAAAAACGGTGTAAGACGCCGCTTTGCGATTTTTGTTCCGATATATGCCCTTGTGTTGGTTATTGGTTGGTTTAGTATGGCGGTAAATACCTATGAAGAAGGTCTTAGCATATTTATCGCAATTGTGATTCTGCTTATCAGCGCAGCTTTCTTTGTGTGGATTTACTACTACGCAAAGTCGCTTGACAAAATCCGTGAAACGGTTGCAAAAACTCAGCAGGGCGATTTTGACGTGCAGTTTGACTGCAACAGTATGCCTAAAGCTATGGTCGATTTTGCTTCGGATATTTCCGAAATGCGAAGCGGTATGCAGCTTGCAATTGATTCCGCCGTGCGTGAGCAGAAGGCGAAAACCGAGCTTATTACAAACGTTTCGCACGACCTTAAAACTCCGCTCACTTCAATTGTTACCTATGCCGACCTTATTGCCCGCAGTACCGAGGGCAACGAGGAGATAAAGGAATATTCCGAGGTGCTCACCGAAAAATCAATGCGCTTAAAGCACCTTATTGATGACCTGACGGAAGCTACCCGTGTTTCAACGGGCGCAATTGAGCTTCACCCGACTAAGGTTGACCTTTGCGAGCTTACGGCACAGGCTGTCGGCGAAAACACGGCTGCGTTTGAAAAAAGCGGTGTAGAGCCGATAATAAATAACAACGGCACAAAACCCGTCGTATTTGCCGACGGACAAAAGACCTACCGTGTGCTTGAAAACGTTATTTCAAATATAACAAAGTACTCTATGCCCGGCACAAGAGCCTACGTAACCGTAGGCGAAGAAAACGGTATGGGTACGGTTGTGTTCCGCAATATTTCCGCCGCACAGCTTAATATTACCGCCGACGAACTTATGGAACGCTTTGTAAGGGGTGATTCAGCCCGAACAGGCGAGGGCAGCGGCCTTGGACTTTCAATAGCCAAGAATCTGTGCGAGCTTCAGGGCGGTAAGTTTGAAATCTCAATTGATGGCGATATGTTTACGACAAGAGTTTATTTGCCGAAAGCGTGATAAACTGTAATTTAAACCTTTACATTAAAAAAGCTTTCCTGTAAAAAGGAAAGCTTTTTTGTTAATTAAATTCAGATGCGTTGATATAGTAGCCGACTATAAAATTCTTTTTATCTGCGGCAAATTCTGCGGAGCTGAATTCGTAGCGTTTTGCCGCTGCCGGGAAACGGTTATAGATATAAATTCTGCCATTGTCGTTTTCTATTGCGGCGGCGTGGGGAACTGAAAAAATACCGCCCGTTTTGCAAATGATAATTCCGCAGTAGCCCTCCTTGAATTTTTCGCAGAAGGAATTAAAATCCCTGTCGAGGTTTACGGGGATATAGTGCGAGGAAAAGTAGCGGAAAACCCGGAGCGGACGTGCGCCCAGAAGCCCGAGGGGTGAACGGGCACGGATGTAAAGTTCTCTTGCTATATCTGCTAATACGGCAGGGCGGTTGAGCAGAAGCATCAGGTTATAAACGGCTATAACCGCACTGCCGACAGCGGAAAACGGACGCAGACCGAAACGCATTCTGCCGCAGCGTTGTACAGCCTGGCCGTTAATAAGTGCGTGCGGGTCGGCAAAGGCTTTGTTGTGTTTGTGGTTGCTTTTTTCGAGCATATCAGACCGATTCTTCCTTGAGGTTAAGTGTTATTGAGTCGTGGTTGAGCTTAAGCTTTGTCAGCTTTATTCCTGCGGCGTTGAACATTCTTTTGGAAGCTCTGGTGCCGGGTGTGTCGGCATACTTGTCCGAAAGATAGACAACCTGTGTTATGCCGCTCTGGATAATTGCCTTTGCACACTCGTTGCAGGGGAAGAGGGCAACGTAAATCTTACAGCCCTTGAGGCTGCCGCCTGCGTTGTTGAGAATTGCGTTAAGCTCTGCGTGGCA
>JAZOMP010000049.1:0-18314 GCA_045654045.1 Acutalibacteraceae bacterium | reverse complement strand
GGTAAACCGAGCTTTTGGGCTGCTTTTAAAAGACCGTCCGGTCTTGGCTTTTTTGCGCTGTATATATAATACCTGATGTTCAGCTTTTTTGCAACAGGAATAACACGCAACGGAATTGCGTTTGAAACAATGGCAGTTCTGATACCGGCAGAATGGATATATTCAAGCCATTCCTTCACACCCGGCAGGGGGCGCAGCGTTTCGTCGTAAATAAGTGTGTTGTCAATATCAAGCAAAAGCCCGTCAACACACATAGCTTTTAAATCTTCTGTTGTAATATCGCACACGCTTTTAAAGCGGTACCTGGGCATATAGCGGTCATCAAGCATATAAAATCAATCCTGAATAAAGAAATAAGGCGGACGATCAACGCCCGCCTTTTTAGGTTCTTACTTATACTTGCGCTTACGAGCAGCCTCTGACTTCTTCTTTCTCTTTACAGAAGGCTTTTCATAGTGTTCTCTTTTACGAACCTCCTGAATAACACCGTCTCTGGAAGTCTGTCTCTTAAATCTTCTGTGTGCGCTGTCTAAGGATTCGTTTTCTTTAACTTCTACTTTACTCATTGTCTATTCCCTCCCTCCGCGAATTTGCAGGGGCAAATTTCTCATTCTATAGCAGACATTATACTACAAGTGAATATTGCTTGTCAATAAGTTTTTTAAATTTGTTTAAAGCCGATTTTTTTCATACACTTATCAAGTGTTCTCTGGGCAAGTCTGCCTGCTCTTTCGGCGCCCTTTGCCATACATTCGTTGATATATGCGTTGTCGGCGATTATACGCTTGTACTCTGCCTGAACAGGTGCAAGCTCTGCGATAACAGCTTCTGCAACGGCAACCTTGAAATCGCCGTAGCCCTTGCCGTCAAACTCTTTCTCTATATCCTCGTAACTCTTGCCGGTACAGCAGGAGTAGATTGTCATAAGGTTGTTAATGCCGTCCTTACCGTCGGCGTAGCGTACGCACGCTTCAGAATCGGTAACTGCGCTCTTGAACTTCTTCATAATCACATTCGGCTCGTCAAGCACGGAGACGGAAGCCTTGGGGTTGGGGTCGGACTTGGACATTTTGCTTGTCGGGTCCTGAAGTGACGTTATTTTTGCGCCCTTTTTGCCTATAAACGGCTCAGGGATTGTAAACACGTTTCCGTAAACACCGTTGAAGCGCTCGGCAATGTTTCTTGTCAGCTCAAGGTGCTGCTTCTGGTCGGCACCGATGGGGACAAAGTTGGACTGGTACAGCAGAATGTCAGCCGCCATAAGCGTGGGGTAAGAGAAAAGACCTACGTTTATGTTGTCTGCGTGCTTCTGGCTCTTGTCCTTGAATTGTGTCATTCGGGAAGCTTCGCCGAACTGTGTGTAGCAGTTGAGAAGCCAGCCGAGCTGTGAGTGCTGCGGAACGTGGCTCTGCATAAATACAATGCTCTTTTCGGGGTCAAGGCCGTTTGCAAGCAGAAGAGCAAACATTTCCGTTGACTGCTTTCTGAGTGTTGCAGGCTCCTGACGAACTGTTATTGCGTGAAGGTCGGCAACGCCGAAAAGGCAGTCGTAATCCTCGCTCATAGCCTTCCAGTTTTTTAGTGCGCCGAAATAGTTGCCGATTGTCGGCACAGCTGTGGGCTGAATAAGGCTTAGTACACGCTTCTTGCGCTCGGGTGTCTGGTTTTCCATATCGTAATTTCTCCGTTAATTTTATGTAATAAAATATACAGTAAAATATTATAGCATAATAATTGTTCTTTGCAAGTGCTTTTTTACAGTTCGCCTAACAACTTATTGCATTTAAAATCAAACAATGCTATTATAAAATCATATTAAACACGAAAGGTGGTTTTGTCTTTGGAGATAAAGGACATACTTTCAAAGGTTGACCATACGCTGTTAAAGCAGGAGTCAACATGGGAGCAGATTAAGGCTATATGCGACGACGGTATCAAATACTCAACTGCAAGCGTTTGTATCCCGGCTTCTTTTGTGAAGCAGGCAGCTGAATACGCAAAGGGCGGGGTGAAAATCTGCACCGTTATCGGTTTCCCCTTGGGGTATACCACAACCGCAGTAAAGGTTGCCGAGACAGCCGATGCGGTTAAAAACGGTGCTGACGAAATTGATATGGTTATAAACGTCGGCTGGCTTAAAGACAAAAAGTACGATGAGCTGCTCGATGAAATCAAGCAGATTAAAGCTGCCTGCGACGGCAGGGTGTTAAAGGTTATTATCGAAACCTGCCTGCTTACCGACGAAGAAAAAATTAAAATGTGCGAAATTGTTTCCGCTTCCGGTGCAGACTATATTAAGACGTCAACGGGTTTTTCAACAGGCGGTGCAACAAGGGAGGATATAGCCCTCTTTGCAAAGCACGTTTCAAACGGTCTTAAGATTAAAGCGGCAGGCGGAATACGCTCAATAGCCGATGCTGAGGACTTTATTGCGCTCGGTGCTGACAGACTCGGCACAAGTGCAATTGTAAAGCTTGTAAAGCAGGAAAACTTTACAGGCGGATATTAATGAGGTGATTATTTTGGCAAACTATCCTACTCCGCATATAAACGCAACTCCGGAGGATTTTGCAAAAACCGTGCTGATGCCCGGTGACCCTCTTCGTGCAAAATTCATTGCGGAAAACTTTCTGGAGGATGCCGTGCAGGTGAATTCCGTGCGCAATATGCTCGGGTTTACGGGTCTTTACAAAGGCGAAAGAGTTTCCGTTATGGGCAGCGGTATGGGCATACCCTCTATCGGTATTTATTCCTACGAGCTTTTCAACTTTTTCGGTGTTGAAAATATCATCCGTGTAGGTACTGCCGGCGGCATGAGCGAAAAGGTTGAAATCAGAGACGTTGTAATCGGTATGGGCGCCTGCACAAATTCCAATTTTGTAAAGCAGTTTCACTTGCCGGGCGATTATGCCCCGATTGCAAGCTGGGAGCTTCTTGAAACCTGCGTAAACAAGGCAAAAGAGCTTGATTTAAACTACAAGGTCGGCAACGTTCTCTCTTCCGACACCTTCTACGGTGACGACGGCTGTCTGCCCGACGAGCTCAAGGGTAATGCACTCTGGGCTAAAATGGGTGTGCTTGCAGTTGAAATGGAAAGTGCGGCGCTTTATATGAATGCCGCCCGTGCAGGCAAAAACGCACTCGGTATATTTACGGTTTCCGACCACCTTATCACTGGTGAGGCAACCTCTGCCGAGGAAAGGCAGTCCTCGTTTACGGATATGATGAAACTTGCTCTTGAAACGGCAATAGCTTTATAATATAATCAATATATAATTTCAGTTAAGGAGAATATATATGAAAAATTTTAAAAAGTTTTTTGCACTTCTTCTGGCTCTGCTCTGCGTGTTCTCGTTTGCGGCTTGCACAGGCAACGACGTTGCAGATGACGAATCAAGCAGTCTGGCACTTGAAGATGGAGAAGATATGGGAATATCCAAGAAAAAGGTTGTAGTTGCAAACGTTACGGGCAAGGATGCTGTTTCAATGCTTGTTCGCCCCAGCGGCACGGAAGACTGGTCACCCAACGTGCTTTCACAGGATTATTTCCACACAAACAAGGCTCTCGAGCTCAGCTACGTTGAGAAGGCAGAGAATGTCTACGATATACGCCTTGTGTTTGAGGACGGCACTTACGAGGATTTCACAAATATTGACTATTCTAAGGCAACGGGTTATATCTACCTCGGCAACGCTGAAAAGTAAAAACAAATACATAAAATAAACCGCTTACCTGAATGAATCGGGTAAGCGGTGTTTTTTATTCTTCTGTTTCGCTTTCTGCTTCGCTTGTGCTTTCGAGCGTTACGGGTGCTGTTGTTGCGGGAAGTATTGTTACGCCGGGCTCTGCGTTGTCAGGTGAGTCTGTTGCCTGAATTGCGCTTATGTAGAAGCCGTTGTCGTTTTCTCTGAGCGTTACCTTTACATACTTGCTGGGCTCAGGCTCAACGAAGTTGCCTGCTTTGTCCTGTGCCCAGGCTTCTGCGGAAAGATAGCCGACAGTGAGCACAACGGTGTTTGAGGTCTTTTCGATATCTTTAACGTCGGGGGTGTATATCGGCATTGTACCGGCAGATGTAACAAGGTAGCACTGTGTTTGCTCGTTAAAGGAAAATTCGTCAAAATTACCCTTTACGCCTATGTGAGTGGGAATAACGTCTGTACCGAAAAGCTCGGCAAACTTTTTGTTGACGTCCTGGGCGGGTATCATAATGTTACCGCTGTCGTCGGTTTCGTATTTGCCGGGATAAATGCTCTCGTCCTTGATAACGCCCCATACAGCACAGACTGTAAGCTGGTCGAGGTTGGCGGCGGAAACGTCGTCAAACATATCGGGGTCGTACATAACAACGGGGATGAGCATTGTCTCGTATTCGATTTTCTTTTCGGATTTATCGGTTAAATCCTTGATTCCGTCAATTCCTGCGCTAACGGAGAAAATAACACCGATAACGGCAAGAATTATTATAGCTAAACCGAGAGGGAAGGCAAGTTTGCTCTGTCCCTTTCTTTTTTTATTTTCTGTCATAATATCGGTCCTCCTATAGTGCAGAAAGTGCAATCATAACGGGCATGGTCAGCACGGAAAAGAAGCTGACAAGTGCAACCGTTTTGGATGCAACTCCTGTGTTGAGGTTGTATTTACCTGCAAAAATAACCGTGTTGTTTGCGCAGGGGGCAGAGGCGGAAATTGCCATGGCCATAGCCAGCGTCTGCGGCAGGTTGAAAATTCTGAAAAAACCTATCATAATAAGCGGCACGGCAATGAGCTTGAGCACGGAAACAAGGTAAATGTTTTTGTCCGTGAGCATTGTTTTAAGGTCGGTGTGTGCAATATACGTGCCGAAAATAAGCATTGCAAGCGGAGTGTTGAGTGCCGCAAGGCTCGTTACGGGCGTTGCAATTATCTCGGGTAACTCAATACCGAGCAGGAAAAGCGGCAGACCAAGAAAAACGCCGATTGTTCCGGGATTGATTAAAAGCTTCTTGAAATTGAATTTGCCGTCCTGTGCTCCGATAATATATATGCCGTGGGTAAAGCCAAAAATGTTAAAAACCATAATTACGGCTGAGCAGTAGAAAACACCCTGCGCACCGAGCACGGCATTTGCAAGCGGTAAAGCCATATATCCGCAGTTGCCATAGATGGAGGCGTATTTGTAAATGCCTGCAGCATCGGGAGCGGTTTTGCGAAAAAACGGAATTGTAATTATAATTCCGACTACGTGTATCGCAACACCTACAAGAGCGGCAATTCCGAAATTCTTAAGATTTTCGGGTGAGTTGTCGATGGTGAGAAAGCTGTTGACTATTACAAGAGGAGTTACAATGTAAAACAGCAGGTTGGTGTTGAGCTTGGAAGCTTTTTCCGTGTAAAGCCCTGCTTTGTCCGCAAAGAAGCCGACTGCTATTAAGATGTAGAGAATAAGTACCTGTTGGGCGGTTGTGAGTAAATTTTCAACAAACAAGCCGGTCTGACCTTTCGTCGGTAAATTTTATTTATCTGCCTGCTTTTTTGTACAGGCTGTGTTGTAAAGGAAGAGGGGAATGAATATGGACATAGCAAGGTCGCAGATGTTAAAGCCGTAGTCCGCAACAAGGCTGTCGGAGTGGCCAATTACAATGAGGAAAAGTCTGGGTACGCTGACAAGGAAGGCGAGAAGCGCAGCGGGTACGCCGCAACCGTAAAGTCTCCAGGCAGCGTCCTCAGGTGTTACATTCGTTACAATCTGGGCAAATGCCATAAAGAAAGTAATAAGGAAAACGAGCATAAACAGTTCAAGAAGAAGGTCTGAAATGTTTACAAAACTTATTTTGCGCACAAAACGCACAATAATTCTGCAGATTGCCCACGCAACGGGAGCAACAGAAAGGATGGCAAATCCGGTGAGCTTTGCTGCTTTGGTGAGACAGGAAATTGCGTAAACCCAGAGGAATAATGCTGTCAATGCGCCGAAAACAGCCTGAAGTAAAAGAGCGGTTGCGCCCGATTTGCTTAAATATTGTATGCGGGTGAAATCAAACGATTCGACATATCCGGAATTTATTTCAATAAACGAGTAAACTCTGTATACCGAATCAAACATTACTGCAAGAGCTGTCAGACCTGCAGCAACTCCGGTGGGAATACTGCGGCCTGCTACGTTTCTTGTTCTGCCAGCTTTTTCGCTTAAAAAGCTGACTGCGGCAACACCGGCCACAACAACTGCACAGAGAACATAGAACAGCGGTACGGTAAAATTATTTTCGGTGAAAAAGCCCGTTTCAGGATCAATGAGCTTTGCAACCTGATAAACACGAAGCGGTAGCAGTACACAAAGGCTGATTGCGGCGGCTGCGATGATTGCAAACGGTTCCGGCTTTGATAAACTTCCTTTAATCTTTTTCATTTTCATACCTCTTAGAATGTAAAGCGTTCTTCGCTGGGAATATACATATCTGAATGCATAACGTTTTCTTCCGTACGGTCTGCAAGACCTATGTACTTGTTGGGTAGAGCAACGTTCTTGTAAGCCGGGCGTATAATTCTGCCGCCTGTGCTGATTTCCTCAAGCCTGTGTGCGGCCCAACCTGCCATACGGGAAACGGTGAAAATGGGTGTGAACAGGTCTTCGGGTATGCCGAGCATATCAAAGATAAGACCTGAATAAAGGTCAACGTTTGCACAGATAGGCTTCATATTTCCCTTTTCTTTACGGAAAATTTCGGGCGTGAGTTTTTCAATGAGCTCAAGCTGTTCGAAGCGTCGTTCATACTCTTCTGTTTTAATGAAGTCCTTTGCGGCAGCCTTGAGAAGTAATGCTCTGGGGTCGGACATTGTATAGATTGCGTGTCCCATACCGTAAACAAGACCTGAGCCGTCGCCTGCCTGCTTGTGAATTATCTTCTTGAGATAATCTGCAACCTGACCCTCGTTTGTAATGTCAGAAATTTCTTCTGCCATAAGGGAGGTCATTTCGCGTACCTTAATGTTTGCACCGCCGTGTCTGGGACCCTTGAGCGAGCCTATGCCTGCGGCAATTGCGGAATAGGTATCTGTGCCCGATGAGGTAAGGACACGGGTTGCAAAGGTGGAGTTGTTACCGCCGCCGTGCTCGGAGTGAAGAATAAGGCAAAGGTCAAGCAGCTTTGCCTCCTCGTCGGTAAACATTCTGTCCGAACGGATGGTGCGGAGAATTGTCTGTGCCGTACCAAGTTCGGGCTTGGGCTGGTGAATATACATACTCTTTTTATAGAAGTGGCGGCGCTTTACCTGATAAGCGTAGCTCATAACCGAGGGGAGCTGGGCGATGAGCTGGATACACTGCCTGAGTACGTTTTCTACCGAAATATCGTCAGGGTTATCGTCGTAAGAATAGAGAGCCAGCACTGAACGTGACATTTTGTTCATAATGTTGGCAGAAGGTGCCTTCATTATCATATCTTCAATGAAATCTTCGGGAAGTTCACGGCATTCTGCAAGAACGTTTTTGAATTTTTCAAGCTGTTCTTTTGTGGGAAGAGCACCGCAGATGAGAAGCCATGCAACCTCTTCAAAGCCGAAACGGTTATCCTCGCGGAAGCCTTTTACCAACTCGTTTACATCAAGACCGCGGAATTTGAGCATACCGGGTCTGGGGACACGTTCACCGTCCTGTATGTAGTAGCCGTCAACGCTGCATATTTTTGTTAAGCCCGCCATAACGCCTGTGCCGTCGCTGTTACGAAGACCGCGCTTGACGTTGTATCTGTTATAATCCTCTACATTGATTTTGTCATTAATACTGATTTCCGAGCATAAATTAATCAGGGAATCACTTGTAATAGGGGATATGTACTTGGACATAAACTTTTCTCCTTGGGTAACACCTGCAAACAGGTATATAATACTTGAATTTATATTATATATAAAAAAAGTAGAAAAGTCAATCAATAAAAAACGAGACTTGTTAAATTAAATATAAGGAGTAACAAAATGGGATTTTACAAATTACTTACCTTTCTTATTGCGCTTACAATTATGCTCACTCCGCTTGTATCGTTAAAAAAGACAAGGTCGGAAAGCGCGGAGTTTCCGGAGAAAACAACGTCTGAAGAGGATAAACCGGGTGGCGAAAGCTTGAAAGAAACGAACAAGGTAAGGGTGTTGCTTAAAGAGGAAAATAAGGTTATTGAGCTTGAACTCGATGAATATCTGCTTGGTGTGCTTGCGGCGGAAATGCCTGCAACCTACCACGAGGAAGCACTTAAGGCGCAGGCGGTTACGGCTTATACGTATCTGCTGTACAGACGTGCATTGCAAAGCGAAAATCCTGACCCAACGCTTAAGGGAGCAGATTTGTCCGACGATTCTTCAACTCACCAGGGTTATCTCCTATCCGGAGAAAGACAGGAAAAGTGGGGTGATAAGACAAAAACCTACGAAAAAAAGCTGACCGAAGTAATTAATGCGGTCAGCGGCAGAGTTATAACATATGACGGTAATCCGATAATGGCGGCGTTTCACGCAATAAACAGTGGCGATACAAACAGTGCCAAAACCGTCTGGGGTGGTGAGGTTGCCTACTTGCAAAGTGTTGTAAGCACAGGAGACAGACTTTCGCCGGATTGCACGAAAACTGTTGTAATCAAGGCGGATGAACTTTCCGGGATGCTGGCAGAGCTTGAGGGTTGTGAGCTCTCGGGTGAATCGGCGGAGTGGATAGATGAAATACACACAAACTCATATGGATATGTGACCGGAATAACCGTAGGCGGTGAAGAATATACGGGCGTACGTTTTCGTGAAGCAACGGGTCTGCGCAGTGCCGTATTTACCTATGAATACAAAAACGGAAGTTTCCGCTTCACCACAGAGGGTTACGGCCACGGGGTCGGACTTAGTCAGTACGGTGCAGATTATATGGCACGGCAGGGCAGTACGTGGGACGAAATAATAAAGCATTATTATACGGGGGTGGAGATAGAGGAAATATAAAAAACAGTACAAATACCGTGAAGCAGTTGTACTGTTGCGGAAATCCGTTAACCTCTTATTTTCAGATAGAGATAATAAATGGTTGCGAGTCGGAGTTTGGCAACCAAAGCCAGAAAATATTCTTTTTTACTTGTGCAGGGTAGCTTGAATCCCAGCTTTTTAAAGCAGAAAATAACCCAATCGGAATTTAAGATTCTTTTGATATCACGGTATGTGAAACCGTCGGGATGATTTTTACAATTGTTTATAACTGAATAAAACCAAACAGTGAAATAATAAACAGCAAGATCATACGAATAAGAAGGTATATCTGCAAAGCAGTTACTGCGTACGAGAAACTGCTTGTGTAAATCATTTTCAAGGGACTCCTTGTAAGCTTTTCTCATAACGCTGTCATTGTTGTTATCTCTGTAATGATAACCGGAGTAATCAATTGCCATAACTCTCTGTGCTTTTTCAAGCGCAGTTACGTTAAGTACCGTGTCTTCGCCGATTTTCATTCCCTGACCAAAAAACAGGTTGTGCTCGCGCAAGAATTCTGTTCTGAAAGCCATTCTTACGGAATAGCATATATCTGCGCTTGTGTGAACCTGCCCGTGTTCAGCAACAAGGTTGTAGCCTGTATCTACGCAGTTTTTCTTGAATTGTGTGCTGAAATTTTTGTTGTATTTTTCTGAAAAATATCCCGAAATTATAATATCGAGACTGTTATTGACTGCAAGATTACCGAGAGTTTCGCAGAAATCATTTTTGACCCAATCGTCGCTGTCTACCTTGGTAAAATACAGACCGGTGGCGGTATCAAATCCCGTACGGCAGGCGGCAACAACACCGCCGTTCTTCCGGTGAATAACGCGGATTCGGCTGTCTCTTTTCGCCCATTCATCACAGAGCGCGGCCGAGTTGTCTGTTGAACCGTCATCAACAACAATAATTTCTATGTTCTTTTCGGTTTGCGCAGCCAGGGATTCCAGACATTGGTCAAGATATTTTTCTGTGTTGTAAACCGGAACAACTATTGATATTATCGGAACAGACATTAACTCAGCTCTCCTTTGACTGATTTTTCACCACAGCTATTCTGTTTATTGCATATGCTTTGAAAAGGGCGATGTGCTCATCTGTTATTATTTCTCCGCTTAAGGCAATCGGTATTGCGGGCGGACATGAAACAGTAGGTGCGGCACAGATTCTGTTTCTTGCTTTTTCAATATAAATCATTTCGCTTTCGGCAAACATAGCTTCGCGTATAGTCATAGCCCTTTCGGGCTTAACAAAACCCATGTGTTGATTTGCTTCAAATTTAAAATCAGTAATGTTTTCAAATACCGTTTTCAGCTTTTCAAAATCCTCGTCGGAATTGAAGGATGAAGCCATAAAGGTTACAAATTCACCGTCGGCATATTCGGGCTCAATACCCATAGTCCTGAAATACTCCGCGTTGGGGTACCGGGCGGTGATTTTAAGCGGCTCAACGGATATTTCGTCAATACCTTTTGCCTGCATTGTTTTTCTGATTTCGTTTACCTTTCTTTGGGCAAAAGAAATATCTTCTCTGATTTTTTCGTCAATATATCTGTTGCACAGGTCAAGTGACTGCATTATGAGATACGACGGACTTGTGCTGCCGAAAAGCGCCGTTGCCGACTTGATTTTGTCGGCAAAGCCGTACAAATCACTTCTTGCGCAGTGCAGGTAGCTGCCGCCTGTAAGCACAGGCAGGGTCTTGTGTGCTGAGTCACAGCACATATCAGCACCGAGTGAAATCGGGTGTATATTATCCTTGCAGAAGGCGAGATATGCGCCGTGGGCATTATCGACAAGCAGGGGGATTTTATGTTTTCTGCAAATCGCGGAAATTCCTTTTATATCTGCCATACCGCCGAGATAATCGGGGCTTGTGATATAAACCGCAAAAGGTTTTGTTGATGACAGAGAAAGGACTTCGTCAATCTTTTGTGAGTTAATACTGCAGGAGCATATACCGTTACTTTCTTCGGGGTAGAGCCATTGTACATCAACGCCGAGCTTTGCAACGCCGTATATAAATGCCTTGTGTGCGTTTCTGCCTGCAAGAATGTACGGATTATTCTTCTTGTCTGCTCTTTGGTAAGCGGTGAAAAGCATAGCCTGAATGCTCTGTGTAGAGCCGCCTGTGCAATAAACCGTGCGGCTTGTACCGAAAAGGGAAGAAGCATTTTTTTCGCTTTCAAGTATTATTCCGTCGGCGTGGTAAAGGTCGTCCGCGCCGTCAATTTCGGTGATGTCAAACGGCTCGGAACCAGAAAAAGGCACACCCTTATGACCCGGCATATGAAACCGGGCCTTGTTTTCTTTTGCATACTTTCTTACAAAATCAACAATGGGTGTGCTTATCATATCAAATATCCTTATTTAAATTTCGTCTGATATCTGGAGCATTACGGCACATTCAATACGCTTTTTGAAAAGCTCACAGCCGTATTCGTATATGCCCGTAATTTTACCCGAAGCGTGGTAGGAGTTTGCCGCACAGCCGCCGGAGCAGTAAAGCTTAGCCCAGCAGTCGTCACACTCTTTTCTTGCATAAGCGTTGCAGAGCTTGAATTCGTCCTGGACGGCGGTGTTTGTAATGCCGTTATAAATATTGCCGAGCAGATATTTTTCGTCGCCGACAAACTGATGGCAGGGATAAATATCGCCCGTTGGTGTTACGGCAACATATTCCGTACCGCTTCCGCAGCCTGAAATACGCTTGTAGATACAAGGTCCGTGCTTAAGGTCAAGCATATAGTGGTAGAAGGTGAAGGGTCTGCCTTCCTTCTTGCGCTTAATCATCTCTTTTGCAAGAATTTCGTACTGCTCAAACAGTACGGGTAAATCCTCTTCTGTAAGTGCGCTTGCGTCTGTCGGTGCACAGACAACGGGCTCCATACTAAGCTCCGTAAAGCCCATATCTGCCATATGGAAAATGTCGTTCGTGAAATCTGTGTTGGCATGGGTGAATGTGCCACGCATATAGTAGCTCTTGTCACCTCTGCGCTTTACAAACTCCTTGAATTTGGGCAGGATAATATCGTAGCTGCCTCTGCCCTGATAGTCCTTGCGAAGGCGGTCGTGTACTTCTTTTCTGCCGTCAAGGCTTAATACAACGTTGCTCATTTCCTTATTGCTGAATTCTATAACCTCGTCATCAATAAGCATACCGTTTGTGGTGAGGGTGAAACGGAAATTCTTGTTGTGGATTTTCTCCTGCTCACGGGCGTAGGCAACAAGCTGCTTTACAACGTCCCAGTTCATAAGCGGCTCACCGCCGAAGAAGTCAACCTCAAGGTTGTGGCGTGTACCTGAATGTTCAATAAGGAAATCGAGTGCACGCTTGCCCACCTCAAAGCTCATAAGTGCTCTGTCGCCGTGGTACTTACCCTGGCTTGCAAAGCAGTATTCGCAGTTGAGATTACAGGTGTGTGCAACGTGAAGGCACATAGCCTTGATTACGGTGTTTCTGTTCTTGAAATCAAAAGCCATATCGGCATAGGTGTCGGGGGTATAGAGCTTGCCTGCCTTTTCAAGACCTGCAACAGCGTCAACACATTCAAGGCAGTCCTCGCGTGTTACGTCGCTGTATTTCTCGCAGATTATATCTGCAATTTCTTCCGCACTTTTTTCTTTGAAAAGTGCAATTATATCGTAAGCTACCTCGTCAACAACGTGAACGGCACCGCTGCACGTGTCGAGAACAATGTTGTAGCCGTTGAGTTTATACTGGTGTACCATTAGTTTTTCTCCTCGGGAGTTATAAAAAAGCAGGTAATACAAAAACTGTATTACCTGTTTTCTCAATTTTTGTATTTGCTGTAATTAGTTTTCGTTGCTGTTTTCGCACTGCTGGTTAGCAACACCGCAGGAAGTCTTGCAAGCGGACTGGCAGGAAGTTTGGCACTCGCCGCAACCGCCGTTTGCACAGCTCTTAACAAGGTCTTTTGTTTCGATAGTCTTGATTCTCTCCATTTTGAGTATCTCCAATCATAATAATTTAAAGGTTTTCCCTTGATTTAACAATAGAAGTATATCACACCGTTATTGCGGTGTCAAGACGGATTTTCTCTATATACTTATTAAGTACAGTATATTCCCGAAGATACAGGCTTGCTTTGTCGGGCGGTTTATCTTCATAAGTGCCGAAAATGGCTATGGCTTCTTCAATTGGCAGCCATCTCGGGCAGACACCGTGGTCAATTTCTGTCGGTGTAAGGCTCTGCTCACATTCACCCGTAATTTCGCAGAGAAAATAGTGGCTTACGTAAAGCGTGCCCAGGCTGAATTCGTTTACTGTTACAAAGCGTTCAACGGGCTTTACATCATAGCCGCTTTCTTCCCGAAGCTCTCTGATACAGCATTCTTCGAGCGTTTCGCCCTGCTCAACACCGCCGCCAGGGGACATATAGTTATTTATATTGGCTTCATAGGTCAGCAGGATTTTACCGTCTTTTATAACCAATCCTCTTGCCGATTCACGCACCTTCGGTGGCGGGTCGGAATAGGTTTCGTCGAATTGGTTTATTATTTTAAAAGGTTGTTCGTTCATAATGATGTCCTTAATTTTGAATTTTGCGTTTTGCATTATTCCGGTTTATCCATACTTACTTAAATATGCTTTCTGTACCATTTCGGAACGACATTCTGCATATTGTCGTACCAGCTTAACACTTCGCTTGCAAGGGCTTTCATAGTTTTGACTTCATCCTCGCCAAAAGGAATTGCCCACGGCAGAGATGTTATTGTTCCGAGACTTATGTATAATGCCAGAAGCTTCCAGAACTCCGTAGGTACATCGCCGTTAAAATATCCGTTGACCATACCCGAAGCGAAAAGGGGAGAAGCCTTGGCACACCAGGTTATGCTTTTGAATTCTTCCCACGGGTCGCCGAAATCGTAACGGTCAAAGTCAATAATAACAATTCTGCCGTTTTCAATCATCATATTGCCGATATGGTAATCGCCGTGCTGAAATACCTGCGGTCTGTTTTTCAGCAGGTATCTGTTAGCGTTGATGAAATCAATAAAAGCATCACCGTTATCGTATTTGAGCGGACATTCGTTGTACTTTTCTATTCTCGAATCAGCCTTATTGTTGATACGGCTTTCCCAGTCCTGCTGATTTTCAGGCGCGGGAATTGAGTGGATTTTCTTCAGAATTCTGCCTGCTTCAAGACCGAGGGAATACTGCTCGCATTCTGTAAAACCCGGTATGATTTCTTCTGCATCCTCTCCGTTAATCCACGTCTGTAATATATAAACACCTTCGTCACAATTACCAAAATCAACGGGTTTACACATAGGGACACCGAGTTTTTCAACTCGCTTTTGTAACAGGTACATATTTTCACGGTTTGCACTCTTTTCAAAAGGCGTAACACGCAGTAGATATTTAGTGCCGTCAGCAGTGGTGACACAGTATTTTTTGTCACACGACCAGCCCTTGTTTATGGGCTTTTTGGTTATAAAGTCAAGCATATTATTCCCCGAATTTACTGGCACCCGCCGAAAATTCTGCAATTATGTGCACAGCCTGTTGGTGTTGTTGCGCAGCCGCCAAGGGCAGTTTCGCGCAGTTCATTCGGGAGCTTTACGCCGATGCGGAGCATTGCAGCTGCCATTTCGGTAAATGGTACGACTGCTTTTATTCCGCTTAAGGCCATTTCAGCACAGGTGAGTGCGTTTGCCGCACCTATAGCATTTCTGCTCTGGCAGGGAGCTTCGACAAGACCTGCTATCGGGTCGCAGACAAGGCCGAGAAGATTGCCCAGTGCAATTGATGCCGCATCAAGGCTCTGCTGTGCTGTGCCGCCCATCATTGCAACTGCGGCTGCTGCTGCCATTGCTGAGGCAGAGCCTACCTCTGCCTGACAGCCTGCCTGTGCGCCTGAAACGCTGGCATTTCTCATCAGCAGGTAGCCGACAGCGCCTGCGGTGAACATACCGTCAAGCAGCGTTTCTTCCGTAAGGTTAAATTCTTCCTCAAGCGCAAAAAGCACGGCGGGGAGTACACCCGACGAGCCTGCTGTGGGTGCTGCAACGATAACGCCCATTGAAGCGTTCATTTCGGGCACAGCCTGCGAATATATGAGCGCCTTTGACATAACGGAGCCGCAAATATTTTTGCCGCTGAGCATATTGTTATTCAGCTTTTCTGCTTCGCCGCCTATAAGTCCGCCCGTTGAAGGCAGCACCTCGGTAAGCGGTGTGTGCGCTGAATTGCGCATAATGGTGAGCGCTTTTTTCATTCTTTGTTCAACCGTTACGCTGTCTGTTTCGCCCTGTGTGACTTCTCTTTCACGCATAACCGTTGCTATACTCATTCCTTGCTCACAAAGTGCAAGGAGTTCTTCTGCGGTATGAAAATCCATATTGTTTTACCTCTTAACAAGCATAATATCCTGAATTGCAGGATTCTTCTTGATTACTTCTATAGCCTTTTCGCTGATTTCCTCGTCGGATTCAACTATCGTATAGGCAAGACCACCCTTTTCCTCGCGGAAAACACGAAGGTAGGCTATGTTTACGTCCCAACTGCTGAGCACGGATGTAATGCCTGCAACAACACCGGGGTTATCACGCTGAATAACTATAAGAGCGTGATATTCGCCGGTAAACTGAACCTTTACACCGTTGATACGCGTGAGCATAACCTTGCCGCCGCCGAGCGATTCACCACGTACGTTAAGCTTTCTGCCGGACTGACCGATAATTTCCATATCCACTGTGTTGGGGTGGATATCTTCGTCGTCGGAATGGTTGCAGACAAAATAAAAATCAAGTCCGCTTTCCTTGGCAATACTGAACGAATCCCTGATTCTCATATCGTCCGTTCCAAAGCCGAGTATGCCGCCCACGAGTGCCTTGTCCGTGCCATGACCCTTGTAGGTCTTGGCAAACGAGCCGTAAAGCGTGAAGGTTACCTTCGTTATTTTTTCGCCTATCATTTTTCCTGCAAGCAGGGCAATTGAAGCCGCACCCGCGGTGTGCGAGCTTGATGGACCGACCATATTCGGACCTATAACGTCAAATACACTTATAAAAGCCATTTTTTATTCCTCGTTTTCAATTTCAATCTGGCACATTTTCATAGCGTTGAGTGCCGTTTTGTGGCTGTCGGGCGTAACTCCTGCACAGCAGGCAGCGTCAACCTTTACCTTTGTTTCGGGCAGAAAAGCCTTAATAAGTAAAGCGTTTGATATAACGCAGATATCCGTGCAAAGCCCGATAAGCGTAATGCTTCCAATTTCCTCTTTTTCATTTTCCAGTTTCAGCATTTCGCCAAGCTCCTTTGAGCCGAAGGTTGGCTTGTCTATTGCTTCGCTTTTTCTTAAGGTGTCAAGATCTGCTCTTATCTGCCAGCCATATGTATCTTTAATGCAGTGCTCAACGGGCAGTTTTCTGCCTTCCTGTGTGCTCAGATAATCGGCAGAATGTGTGTCACGGGTGAAAATAACCCTGCCGTCAAAGTTTTCGATTTTTGTCTTGACATTATCTACAATTGCAACAGCCTCAGCCGTGCCGAGAGCACCGTCAATAAAATCGTTCTGCATATCCACAACAATCAGAAATTTCTGCATAAGCCTTACCTTCCTTATAATTTTACATTATATTTTATAATAGCATTGTTTTGATTTTATTGCAATATATGTTATTAAAATCGGAGCGGAGCGATCCTTAATTTTGTGTTTTGTTCTTTGGCTTTTGTAGTAAAAAAAGGCGGTTACCGCTTGGGTAACCGCCTTGAAAAACATCTTACTTGTTAAGGTTTGCACGGAGAGTTGCAAGCTCGTCAGCAAGAGTTTTGGGAAGCTTGTCGCCAAACTTGCCGTAGAACTCTTCGATGCCTGCTGTCTCTGCTGTCCAGAGGTCCTTATCAACATCGAGCATAGCCTTGAGAGAGTCGAGGGAAACCTCGTCCTCAATACCTTCAAGGTTGATGTCCTCTGCCTTGGGAACGTAACCGATAGCAACCTCGTCAGCGTCTACCTTGCCGTCGCAACGGTCAAGAATCCACTCGAGAACACGAAGGTTGTCGCCGAAGCCGGGCCACATGAAGTTGCCTTCGTCGTCCTTACGGAACCAGTTAACGTTGAAGATCTTGGGAGCCTTGTCAGCATCGAGTGTTTCACCAATGTTAATCCAGTGCTGCCAGTAGTCGCCCATGTTGTAACCGCAGAAGGGAAGCATAGCCATGGGATCACGGCGGACAACGCCTACTGCACCTGCAGCTGCGGCTGTTGTTTCGGAAGCCATGGTTGAGCCTACAAATACACCGTGGTTCCAGTCACGTGACTGATATACGAGGGGAGCGAGCTTAGCACGTCTGCCGCCGAATACGATAGCGGAGATGGGAACACCTGCGGGGTTCTCAAACTCGGAACTGATGCAGGGGCAGTTTACAGCGGGAGCTGTGAAACGGCTGTTGGGGTGTGCACCCTTCTCTTCGCTCCCCTGGCCGTTCCAGGGGTTGCCCTTCCACTCGATAGCGTTTGCAGGGGGATTCTTGTCGAGACCTTCCCACCATACTGTGTTGTTGTCAAGGTTGTGAGCAACGTTGGTGAAGATTGTGCCCTTCATTGTAGCTGCAAGAGCGTTGGGGTTGGACTTGTTGTTTGTACCGGGAGCAACGCCGAAGAAGCCGTTTTCGGGGTTGATAGCGTAAAGTCTGCCGTCGTCACCCTTGCGGATCCAGGAAATGTCGTCGCCGACACACCATACCTTGTAGCCCTTCTCAAGATAGCTCTTGGGCGGAATGAGCATAGCAAGGTTGGTCTTGCCGCAAGCAGAGGGGAATGCAGCACAGATATACTTAACTTCGCCGTCGGGCTTTTCAACACCGGGGATGAGCATGTGTTCAGCCTGCCATCCTTCTTTCCAGCCCTGATAGGAAGCTATACGGAGTGCAAAGCACTTCTTGCCGAGAAGAACGTTTCCGCCGTAACCGGAGTTAACGGAAATGATTGTGTTGTCCTGCGGGAACTGGCAGATGTATCTCTTCTCTTCGTCGATGTCACATCTGCAGTGGAGACCGCGAACCCAGTCTTCGCTGTCGCCGAGAGCTTCGAGAACCTTTGTGCCTACTCTTGTCATGATAACCATGTTGAGAACAACGTAGATAGAGTCTGTAAGCTCGATACCGATCTTGGAGAAACGGCTGCCAACGGGGCCCATGGAGTAGGGGATAACGTACATTGTTCTGCCCTTGTAGGAATCCTTTGCAATGCTGTAAAGCATTTCGTAAGCTTCAGCGGGATCCATCCAGTTGTTTGTGGGACCTGCCATCTCCTTTGTGGGAGCGCAGATGAATGTTCTGCCTTCAACACGTGCAACGTCGTTT
>JAZOMP010000048.1:0-8142 GCA_045654045.1 Acutalibacteraceae bacterium | reverse complement strand
CTGGCACGCTGTGCACTGGTTCCCAGCGTAATGCAGTCCAAGAAATATAAGATCACTCCCGCTGCAGTGAAGAAAAACATCGCTGTTATCGGCGGCGGGATCGGCGGTATGGAAGTTGCTATTGTTGCCGCACAGCGCGGTCACACAGTAACTCTTTACGAGAAGTCCGGCGTTCTCGGCGGTGTATTCATTGCCGCTGCTGCTTCCTCCTTCAAGGAGAAGGACCGCGACCTTATCGCCTGGTACAACCGTGAAATTATGAAGTACCCCTCAATCACAGTCAAGCTCAACACAGAGGTCAAGGACGTTGCCTCTCTCGGCGCTGACGAGGTTGTTGTTGCAACCGGTTCCGTTGCCAACAGAATCCCCGTAAAGGGCGCAAACGAGTACGGCATCCAGGCTGTTGAGTACCTCCTTAAGGAAAAGGAAGTCGGCGAGAATGTTGTCGTTGTCGGCGGCGGTCTGACAGGCTGTGAAATCGCTTATGACCTTTACCTTCAGGGCAAGAAGCCCGTCATTGTTGAAATGATGGACGACCTTGTAGTTACTCCCGGTGTTGCTCTTGCAAACACAAGCTTCCTTCGTGACTTCTTCAAGACAAACAAGGTTCCCGTTTACCTTGAGTCCAAGACAACCGAAATCCGTAAAGACGGCGTTACAATCGCAACAAAGGACGGCAAGACTATCGACGTTCCTGCTGACAGCGTAATCCTTTCCGTCGGTTACAAGCCTGCTCCCGTAGCTGAAAAGAGCAAGCATGTTCACATCGTCGGCGACGCTTCCAAGGTCGGTAACCTCCGTACGGTTATCTGGCAGGCTTGGGATGTCGCTATGAAGCTCTGATAAACGGCACCTTATGAAAACCCGTTGCACAATCTTGTGTGTTCTTTTTCCGCCATATCGTTTCAGAATGCTCGGCAATACACAAAGTAAAACCTTAAGCTTTTGGAACTTCTCTGACGAAAAAATAACTACGCAATTTTTGCACACAGAGTTTTCAACGGCACTCTTGAAAAACAAGTATTGAATTTTTGTTCATAATATGTTAAAATTTTGTCGGCGGATATTCCGCTGTGAATAAAGAAACAAAATTTTAATAAGAAGGAGGACAGAACGCTATGTCACTTGCAGAAATCATCAACGGCCTTTTCGATTTCCTTGATAAGGTTCAGAATTTCCTTTTTAACTTCGGCGATATCGCACAGAAGTTCTTCGACATGCTTCCCTAAAACCCAAAAGCCACACCGCTTATAAACGGCGGTGTGGCTGATTACTGTTTATTACGGCTTTTTGCCTATATATATGTGTTAATTGTATTCCTGATGAAAGGGGAAAATAAATATGAACTACAAAATGCAGCTCACACCCGATGAGATAGAAATTCTCAACGGCGCAAAGGGCGAAACCATGGCAAAGGTTATGAAAACCCTTGTTATGTACGGCGATGCTTTCGGCGCTACCAAGATGGTACCCGTTACAAGCAAGAAGGGCCACCTTGTTACAAGCTTCGGCCTCAAGGTTATGAGCCCTGTTTACGACCTTATGGATCAGCTTATTGCAGGCGGCGCTCTTTCCGGTCAGAAATTCTCCGTTGACCCCAAGCCCCTCGCTCCCAAGGTTCCCGCAAACTTCCTTCAGAAGCTTATCTTCAACAAGTTTATGTACTCCAAGCAGGATGAGTACGATGCACAGCTTCGCAAGCTCGGCCTTATCGACGACAAGTCCTATACCTGTACCTGCTATATGGACGAAGTCGGCAACATCCCCGTAAAGGGCGACGTTCTCTCCTGGGCAGAGTCCTCTGCAGTTGTTTACGCTAACTCCGTTATCGGCGCAAGATGTAACCGTAACTCCGGTATCATCGAGCTGTTCGGCTCAATCATCGGCAAGGTTCCCTACTTCGGTCTTGTAACAGACGAAGGCAGAAAGGCAACATGGGTTGTCGAGGTCAAGACAACAAAGAAGCCTGAAGCACAGATTCTCGGTTCTGCTATCGGTATGAAGGTTATGGAAGACGTTCCTTATATCAAGGGTCTCAACCAGTGGATCGGTACAGAGCTTGACGGTGACACCAAGGCTTACCTCAAGGATTTCGGCGCTGCTACAGCTTCCAACGGTGCTGTCGGCCTCTACCACATTGAAAACCTCACTCCCGAAGCTGTTGAGCAGGGCGAAAGCCTTATCGCAGACGGCGCACAGGTTTACGTTATTGACGATGCTGAGCTCGCAAGAGTTCAGGCTAACTATCCTGTAATGTGGAAGGACAAGAGTGCAACACCCAAGCTTTGCTTCGTCGGTTGTCCCCACCTTTCACACGCACAGCTTATCGAGTGGACAGACAACGTTGTTGCAGGCCTCAAGAAGAACGGCCTCAAGAAGGTTTCTATCCCCACCGTATTCACAGCTGCTCCCGCTGTTGTTGAAGAGTTCAACAAGACAGCAAAGGCTAAGGAGCTTGCAGCTACAGGCGTTGTTCTCAGCTACATCTGCCCGCTTATGTATATGAACAACCCGCTTTGCAAGAAGATGCCCGTCATCACAAACTCCAACAAGCTCAGAACGTACACAACTTCACGCTACTACAGAAGTGAAGAGATTCTCGATATCATCACAAAGGAGGCAAAGTAAGATGAAACAGTTTAAGGGACGTCCCGTAGTTGCAGGCACATGTTCTGCTCCCGCCCTCGTTTCTCACGGCGGTTTCAATACACTCGCTTCCTTCCAGAACGCTCTGCAGTTCGGCGACAAGCAGGCTAAGTGCGGCGACCAGAACAACGCAGACCTCTACCAGAAGCCTATGGTCGGTACAGCTCTCTGCCTGCCCCAGACTATCGGTTCCACAACAGGCGGTATGGTTCTCTACTGCGCAAAGGTTATGGAGAGAAACCCCGCTTGTATGCTCTTCTCTGAGCACATCGACTCACTTGCTTGTGCAGGCGCAGTTCTCGGCGCGGTATGGACAGATTCTCCCATGCCCGTTATTGACTGCCTCGGCGACGAGTTCCTCAACTACGTCAAGGACGGTATGAAGATTACCGTTGCTGAAGACGGCACAGTTACAGTTGAATAAGTTTTTGCAAAATGCAACCCCCGTTCGTTTGAACGGGGGTTGATTATTTATTTATGTATGCAGTGAATTACGTATTTCAGCTGACTGTCAACAACGATATTTTTGATATCTTTGTCGACTTCAACAATAATAAACTGATTTATTTCTGTAAAGAGAAGACCACCGCAGTTATCCTGTAAAACAGAGTATTTTACTTTTAGGGTGTCGCCGGAATCGATGATACGGTCAATTTTCAGCTGGTGTTTTGTATAAAATTTAAACTGTACAACGGCAAGAGAGTTTTCTTCAAAAAATTCCTCGTCGTATTCGGTGATATCCAACAGATAATCCAATCTTTCAAGTGTTTCATAGTCGGAAATAATCAAGGTTTCTTCTTTTGTGTTCAGAGCATCCATACGGATTGTAACTTTGTCTGAGTCCGGATCAATTGAGGTGTTGCCGAAAGAAAGATAGTCGGAAAACATTACTGATACCGATGTGAAAAAAGACATAATAATTGCAATAACCGTTTTTATAACAACCATATAAACAGCTCCTTTCTTATTTTATTTATAGCATAAAGACTTTTTTGTGTCAATATTAGTTTTGGAGGTGAAGGCTTTGAGCAGAGCTCGACAATAATGCTTATACACAATTAACAACTTGGCTGATAATAAGTTGTGCACTATAACAAAACCGTTATGCAACATATACAAATATTAATATCGCTATTTGTGCAAAAAGTCTTGACAAATGCTGTGAATATGAATAGAATGTAAATGTAATCTGAAAGAAAGGAGAACACAACGATGTATTCACAGTATCTCATCAAAGAGGAAAAGAGCCTTATCAAGGAAATCTCCAAGGAGAAGAACATCTTCAAGAAGATTGTTAAGGCAACAAAGCTGAACGCACTTCTCGTTTACATGGCAAACAACGTTGCTTAAGTAACCGGAGGACAGTTCACCAGAGTAACAATGATTTAATAAAAAATCATTGTTTACAAACGGGCAAGCAAATCGGGTCGAAAGACCTGTTAATATAGATAGCATTTCCCCTTAAAAAATAACAGGACATCTTACCCAAGCGGCGAGATGTCCTTTTTGCTGTTAAAAATTATTTTCGTCGTTCAATACTGCGTGAGCACAGCGTATTCCGTCAACGCCTGCGGAAACAATGCCGCCTGCGTAACCTGCACCCTCGCCGCAGGGGTAAATACCGCCGATATTGCACTGGTAGTATTCATCTCTCGTTATTCTTACGGGTGAGGATGAGCGGCTTTCGGGTGCTGTCAGCACGGCATCGTGAAGAGTAAAGCCCTTGAGCATTCTGTCCATTTTAGGCAGAGCGTCGGCAATTGTGTCCGTAACCTTTTTCGGCAGGCAGAGCCTTATATCCGAAGGCTTGACACCTGTAGGACAGCTAGGTCTGACACTACCTAAAGCTTCACTCGGGCGGTTTTCGAGGAAATCGCCCACAAGCTGTGCAGGTGCCTTGTAATCACCGCCGCCAAGTTCAAACGCCTTGCTCTCAATTTCTCTTTGCAGGTACATACCGGCAAGCGGATGCTCGCTGCCGAAATCGGCAGGCTCAATGCCGACAAGAATTGCGGAGTTGGAGTTTTCCTTGTCACGGGCATATTCGCTCATTCCGTTTACAACCATTCTGCCCTTTTCGCTTGAGGCGGCAACAACAGTACCGCCGGGGCACATACAGAAGGTATATGCACCTCTGCCGTGTTCGGGGTGGCAGGCGAGCTTGTAGTTAGCCGCACCGAGCTTCGGATGACCGGCAAAATTGCCGTATTGTGAGCGGTCAATAAGCTCTCTCGGGTGCTCAATTCTCGTACCGACGGAGAACGGCTTCTGAATCATTTTAACGCCGCTTTCGTAAAGCATTTCAACCGTATCTCTTGCAGAATGACCGATTGCCAGAATAACCGTATCGGTTTCAAGTTCAATAATTCTGCCGACTTCGTTTTCATATCTTACGCCGTGAATAAAGCCGTTTGCGACAATAATTCCGGTCAGCCTGCATCGGAAATTAACCTCGCCGCCAAGAGAAATAATCTCTTCTCTCATCGATTTTACAACGCCGCCTAATTTATCTGTACCGATGTGCGGATTTGCAGACCACAGAATTTCCTGCGGTGCACCGTGACGGGCAAATTCAAGAAAAACCTGTCGGCAAAGGGTGTCTTTAATTCCCGTTGTCAGCTTGCCGTCGGAAAAAGTGCCTGCGCCGCCTTCACCGAACTGAACGTTACTGTTTTCGTCGAGTAGCTTCTCTTCCCAAAAGGTGCGAACCGCCTTTGTGCGCTGTTCAACGCAGTCACCACGCTCGAGAACAATCGGCTTAAGACCGGCTTTTGCAAGGGTCTGTGCGGCAAATATACCTGCCGGACCGAAGCCAACAACAACGGGACGAAGCGAAGAGGTCCGCTTGTTTTCGGGCAGAGCGTAGCTGAACGGCGTGTACTTTTCCGCTTTTCCGTCCTTTGATTTTGCAATAAAAGCGTCTTCGTCACCGTCAACGGTTACGTTTATATGGTAAACAAAGCTGACCTCGCTTTTTTTGCGCGAGTCAACTGCACGTCTTGCAACCTCAAGACTTGTAATCTTCCTTGCTGGACAGCGAAGGATTTTTGCCGCCGCTGCAAGCAGCTCGTTTTCACCCGCCTCAACAGGCAGTTTAATCTGGTTAATTCTGATCATAAACTGTAGTCCTTTGCGCTTAATAAAAATATTATATTATTTTTAAATGCGTTTGTAAACAATATTTATAAATTGACAGTATCTTATTAAAATGTTATGCTGATAACAGTTGAATTTTTGGAGTGTGCTTTATGAAAAAAAGGCTTCTTTTTGTAATGGAATCTATGGGCAGCGGCGGCGGCGAACGCAGCCTGCTTACTCTGCTGCAGCTAATGGATTACAGCAAATATGACGTTGACCTGTTGCTTTTCAATCCCTCGGGTCTTTTTATGGATATGATACCGCCGCAGGTTAATTTGATTTCCTTCGGCAAGAGTTATGACCGTTTTGTTCAGCCCGTAGGCGCAAGCGTGAAAGAGTATCTTACTAAAGGTAACGTCAAAGGTGCATACAACAGAATTATGTATTCAAAAACTGTTAACGGTAAAAACGGCGGTACGCTTTACCGTGACCAGCTTGCGTGGAAATATATGCGCTGTGCCTTTGAAAACTCTCTGCCCGAATACGATGCAGCGATTGGCTATCTTGAGGGAAAGCCGAACTTTTTTGTTGCGGACTGTGTTAAGGCAAAGGTTAAAATCGGGTATATACACAGCGATTACAGAAAGCTGGAAATGGACAAAAAATTCGACAAAAAAATATTTGAAAAGCTCGATTACGTTGTTGGCGTATCAGATAAATGCGCCGATATTTTAAAGGAAGAATTTCCGAACTTAAAAGAAAAAATCCGTGCAGTTGAAAATATTACTTCACCAACTGTACTGCGCAGAATGGCAGAAGAAAGCGTAGAGGAATACGGAAATGTTAATTCAAAAATTCTGCTCACCGTCGGCAGAATTGCACCGCCTAAAGGCTACGACATTGCCGTTGATGCGGCTGAAATCTTAATGAAAAACGGTGTGGATTTCAAGTGGTTTGCCATAGGCAAGGGAGAACTTCAGGCTGAAATTGAGCAAAAAATAAAAGAAAAAAACCTTGTAGATAGATTCATATTGCTTGGCGAAAGGGCTAACCCATATCCGTATATAGCAGGCTGTGATATTTACGTTCAGCCGTCATATTTTGAGGGTAAATCAATTGCAATTGACGAGGCGAAGTGCTTTGCAAAGCCCATTGTTGCAACGAAGTTCACAACTGTTCTCGATCAGCTTGCCGACGGCGAAACGGCGGTGCTTGCCGAAATCAATGCGGTAAGCGTAGCAGAAAAAATTATGCAGCTTATTGCCGACAATGAGCTTTGCGAGGCTTTGAGTGAAAACCTGAAAAAAGAAAAACTCGGTAACGAGGAAGAGATACAGAAATTTTACAGTATGTTGGGTTGACCCCACCAATCTTTGACAAATTGTAATAATTCTGAAAGATTTTCTAAAAAACCGGATGCTAAAGTTAAGGTGACGAGTAAAATACGAACCCGCCCAAAAGCGTGAATTTTTGCGGCTTTTCGGCGTTTCGGATTTGAAAGGCGACAGCCTGTCGGCATCCTCAACATCCAAAAATCCATCAAAAATTCGCACTTTTGGGTCACGGATTTTTTACGAAGCGGATTTTTGTCATATCAAGGCACAAAACGCAGTAAATGCTAACGGATTTACGAGTATTTTAACGAAGAGATGGCGGAAATCCACCCCGTAAAAAACGGGTTCGGATTTTACTCGGCACCTTACAGCAGAGAGGAGGAAAGCATATGTACAACGTACTTGTTTGTGATGACGATGCCGCAATTGTAAATTCTATCGAGATTTATTTGCAGCTTGAGGGCTTCAACGTTTTCAAGGCTTTTAACGGCAGGCAGGCTGTAGAAATCGCTTCGCAGCAGGAGCTTCATTGTATTATTATGGATATAATGATGCCTGAAATGGACGGACTTCAGGCGACTCTGCGCCTGCGAGAAAAGAGTAACGTGCCTATAATTATGCTCTCTGCCAAAAGCCAGGATACCGACAAAATCACGGGTCTCGGCTTTGGTGCGGATGATTACGTTACAAAGCCGTTCAACCCACTTGAGCTTGTTGCGAGGGTGAAATCCCAGGTGCGCAGGTTTATGAGCCTTGGCGGTGTTGCCGTGGCTACCGATACCAGTATCGTTACGGGAGCTCTTGTGCTGGATACCGAGGCGCGTGAGGTTACCGTTGAGGGCGAGGCGGTCAAGCTTACCGCAACGGAATACAAAATCCTTGAGTATCTGATGATTAATCTCGGCAGAATTCTTACCACAACGCAGATTTATGAGGCGGTGTGGAACGAGCCGTCATACTCAACGGACAAGACGGTTACGGTACATATCAGAAGGATAAGGGAAAAGATTGAGCTTGACCCGAAAAACCCGAAATATCTGAAGGTGGTGTGGGGACTTGGATACAAAATCGAAAAAATATAAAT
>JAZOMP010000047.1:0-12306 GCA_045654045.1 Acutalibacteraceae bacterium | reverse complement strand
CCGTTATTTCATCTGTCTTAATTTTTCTATTCTGTCACGCAGATATGCGGCGTGTTCAAATTCAAGTATCTTTGCCGCCGCCTTCATTTCGCCCGTAAGCTGCTTGATAAGCTGTTCACGCTCTATGCGGCTGAGCTGTTTGTCGGGCTTTTCGCTTTTGTCAGCCTTGGCGGAAATTTCAAGAACATCCGAAACGTCCTTGATGATAGTTTTCGGAATTATTCCGTGTTCCTCGTTATATGCCATCTGCTTTTCACGGCGGCGGAGAGTTTCTTCAATAGCTCTTTCCATTGACGGGGTTACGCTGTCGGCATACATTATAACCTCGCCGTGTGAGTTTCGTGCCGCTCTGCCTATGGTCTGTATAAGGGACGTGTCGCTTCGGGGGAAGCCTTCCTTATCGGCATCGAGTATTGCAACCAGCGAAACCTCGGGAATATCAAGTCCTTCACGAAGCAGGTTAATACCGACAAGCACGTCAAATTCACCCAGACGAAGCCCACGAATAATCTGCATACGCTCTATCGTGTCAATATCGTGGTGCATATAGCGCACATTTATGCCCATATCGGTCAGATAATCGGTAAGGTTTTCCGCCATTTTCTTGGTAAGGGTTGTGACAAGCACACGCTCCTTTTTCTCAATGCGCTTATTGATTTCACCGAGCAGGTCATCAATCTGCCCATCCGTACTTCTTACCGAAATTTCGGGGTCGAGCAGACCTGTGGGACGGATAAGCTGTTCGGCTATATTATCGCTTTTACTGCGCTCAAACTCGCCCGGAGTTGCGCTGACAAAAATTCGCTGATGTGTTCTTTCGTAAAACTCGTCGAAGGTAAGCGGACGGTTATCGTAAGCCGAGGGCAGACGGAAGCCGAATTCGACAAGGTTTTTCTTTCGTGCCCTGTCGCCGCCTATCATACCCCTGACCTGAGGAAGTGTTACGTGCGACTCGTCTACAAACAACAGAAAATCGTCGGGGAAATAGTTCAGAAGAGTAAAGGGGGTTGACCCGGGCGGCATACCCGAAAGCACACGGGAATAGTTTTCTATACCCTTGCAAAAGCCCGTTTCACGCAGCATTTCCATATCGTATTCTGTTCTCTGCTTTATGCGCTGGGCTTCAAGAAGCTTGCCCTGCTCAACAAAATCGGCATAGACGGTTGTCATTTCGTCGAAAATTCTGCCGACTGCCTCTTCCATTTTTTCCTGCGGAATAACGTAATGGGAGGCAGGATATACGGCGGCGTGATTCAGCACAGCCTTTACTTCGCCCGTGAGCACGTTGATTTCGCTAAGCCTGTCAATTTCATCGCCGAAAAACTCGACACGGATAGCAGTATCCGACGAGTAGGCAGGGAAAATTTCCACAACGTCACCACGGACACGGAATTTATTACGGATAAAGTTTATATCGTTTCTTTCGTACTGAATGCTCACGAGCTTTTCGATAAGCTCCTCACGACTTTTCTCCATACCGGGGCGCAGGGAAATGAGCATATTTTTATAGTCAAACGGGCTGCCGAGGGTATATATACACGACACACTTGCAACGATGATAACATCTCTGCGTTCAGCGAGAGCGCAGGTTGCTGAGTGGCGCAGTTTATCTATTTCATCATTGACAGCAGAATCTTTTTCAATATAGGTATCAGTCGTGGGGAGATAAGCCTCGGGCTGATAATAATCGTAGTAAGAAACAAAATACTCAACCGCATTTTCGGGGAAAAATTCGCGGAATTCGCTGCAAAGCTGTGCGGCAAGAGTTTTATTGTGGGCAAGAACAAGCGTAGGTTTATTGACCTTTGCTATGACGTTTGCCATAGTAAAGGTTTTACCCGAGCCCGTAACGCCGAGAAGGGTTTGCTCCTTAAGTCCCCTGTTTACACCGCTTACGAGCTGATCTATTGCCTGAGGCTGGTCACCCGTAGGCTGATATTTGGAATGAAGAATAAATTTATCCACGCTGTTTCCCTCCTTGCTAAAACGGAATTTATGTGATATTATAGCTATATTAAATTTTTAGGTGATACATTTTGAAGAGTTTTACAATAAACAAAAACGATGCCAACCAAAGGCTTGACAAGTTCATAACTAAAACCGTGCCCTTGCTTCCGCAGGGACTGATGTACAAATACATCCGCCTTAAAAGAATTAAGGTCAACGGCAAACGTGCCGAGATTTCGACAAGGCTTCAGGTAAACGACCTTGTTGAAATGTACATAAACGACGAGTTTTTTGAAGCCGCACCCGAAAAGTACGATTTTCTTCGTGCCTCAACAAAGCTCGATATAATTTACGAAGACGAAAACATTATTCTGCTCGACAAAAAGGTGGGGCTTCTGAGCCACCCCGACGAGGGCGAATACGTTGACACGCTGATAACAAGGGTTGAACGCTACCTGTACGAAAAGGGTGAGTACGACCCCAAAGGCGAAAACTCCTTTGCTCCTGCGCTGGCTAACCGAATTGACCGCAACACGGGCGGTATTGTTATAGCCGCAAAGAATGCGGAATCTTTACGAATACTCAACCAGAAAATCAAGGACAGAGAGCTGAGCAAGGTTTACCTTTGCATTGCTCACGGTTATTTTGACAAAAAGCAGGCAACGCTTACGGCCTACCTAAAAAAAGACGAAAAGAAAAACAAGGTTGCCGTTTACGATAAACCGAGAGACGATGCAAAGGAAATACGCACACGCTACAAAGTGCTTGACGAAAAGGACAACTTAAGCCTTGTAAGAGTTGAACTGCTCACAGGCAGGACACACCAGATAAGGGCACATCTGGCACACGAGGGACATCCCCTGCTCGGTGACGGCAAATACGGCACCAATGCCCTCAACAAAGAAAAGGGCTACAAAAAGCAGTGCCTTTATTCCTACCGCTTACAGTTTACGTTCACAACCGATGCAGGTATTCTCAACTACCTGGGCGGCAAATGCTTTGAGGCAAAGGATGTATGGTTTGAGCGTGCCTTCAAAGACGGCACGTTATGATATCATTTCGTTGAACGTAGCTTCGTCAATTACGGTTACGCCCAAATCGTTGGCTTTTTTGAGCTTGCTGCCTGCTTCCTCACCGGCAAGAACGTAGTCCGTTTTCTTTGAAACGGAGGACGAAACCTTACCGCCGAATTTTTCGATTATAGCGGCGGCTTCGTTACGGGTATAGGTAGGCAGAGTACCTGTGAGGACAAAGGTTTTTCCCTTGAATATATCGCTTTCTATTTCCTTGAGCGATTTCATATTAAGCCCCAAAGCGGTCAGTTTTTCAATAAGTACTGCGGTCTGCGGCATTGCGAAATACTGCGCAACGCTCTGCGCCATAATTCCGCCGAAGCCTTCTATTTTTGAAATATCCTCAACGCTTGCGTTCTGTAAGGCTTCCATTGTGATGAAGTGTTCACTCAACAGCTTTGCGGATTTCTGACCGATGTGCCGGATACCCAGACCGAAAACAAGTTTATACAAATCATTCTGCTTTGAATCGGCAACAGCCTTAACGAGGTTGTCTGCCGATTTTTTTGCAAAGTGCTCAAGACCGATAAGGCCTTCGGCGGTGAGCTTATAGATATCCTCAACGCCGGATATAAGACCGTTATCAACAAGCATTTCCACAACTGCTTCGCCGAGGGATTCGATATCCATAGCATCACGTGAGCAGAAGTGAATAAGCCTGCGTTTGAGCTGTGCAGGACAGTCGGAATTATTGCAGCGGATTGCAGCTTCGTCGCCTTCTTTTACTGCGGGTGCACCGCAGACGGGACAAGCTTCGGGAATACGGAAGGTTTCGTTGCCTCCTTTTTCTGTAACGGAAAGAACCTCGGGAATAATATCGCCCGCCTTACGGACGATTATTGTATCACCGATTGCAATTTGCTTTTCGTTTATAAAATCCTGGTTGTGAAGTGTTGCACGGCTGACGGTAGTGCCGGCAAGCTGAATAGGGTCAAAAACGGCTGTGGGCGTTAAAACACCCGTTCTGCCGACGTTGATTTCGACCTCACGCAGCACCGTGCTTTTTTCCTCGGGCGGATACTTGAACGCAACTGCCCAGCGCGGGAATTTGGCAGTACTGCCAAGCACCTCACGCTTTGCAAAATCGTCAACCTTTATTACTGCACCGTCAATATCGAAGGGAAGAGTGCCGCGCATTTCACCGATTTTACGCACCTGCTCAACAGCAGATTCAAAATCGGAAAAGCGTTTGTAATCGGGCACTACCTTAAAGCCGAGCTCACAAAGGAAATCAAGCGATTCCTTGTGAGAGGAAAGCGTTTTACCCTCTACCTGCTGAATGTTGAAAACAAACATATCCAGACCACGGGTTGCCGTAACTGCGCTGTCCTTCTGGCGAAGTGAACCTGCGGCGGCATTACGGGGGTTTTTGAAGGGCTTTTCGTCTGCCTCCTCCTGCCTTATTACAAGCTCCTCAAAGCTTGAATGAGGCATATACACCTCACCTCTTACCTCGATAAAGGGCAGATTAATATTGAGCTTATGGGGAATGGATTTAATTGTCAAGATATTATGGGTTACGTCCTCGCCGACGTCACCATCGCCTCTTGTTGAGCCACGGACAAGCTCTCCGTTGACGTATTCAAGCGAAACGGAAAGACCGTCAATTTTAGGCTCAACAACGAAAGCCGCTTCGCCTGCACCCTGCTCTACTCTTGAAGCAAAGGCGTAAAGCTCATCCTCGCTGAAGGCATCGAGCAGGCTTTCCATACGCACGGTATGCACGACGGGTGCAAACTTTTCAGAGGCTGTACCGCCAACACGGCGTGTAGGTGAATCTGCCGTGACAAGCTGAGGAAACTCCTCTTCAATAGCCTTGAGTTCACGCATAAGCATATCGTACTCATAGTCGGAAATTTCGGGCGCATCCTCATCGTAATAACGCTTTATATGGTAATTAAGCTGTTCTTTAAGTTCAGTCGCTCTTGCTCTTGAAATTTCAAAATCTGCCATTTCAGCCACCTCGTAGAGTTTAACAAATATATTATAATATTTTAACAAAAAAATATTTATAAGTCAACACGAAAAGAACAAATGTTTTGTGTTGAAACAAAAAAAATTCCTGCTCTCCATATTGGGGAGCAGGAACGTTTTGTTTTAACTTAGAACGTTACAACGTAGGAAGACATTGTACCGAGGGGAACAATAGCACCAACATCATCGAAGTTGATTGTCCACTGAACGTCGTATTCGGCAGTCTTAACATTGCCTGTAGCAGCATCAACTGTGATAACAACCTTACCGTAGGGGTAATCCATTGTTGCAGTACCTGTAATACCCTGAGCAGCCTTCGGAATGTTATCGTTGATAACACTGGGGGGAACTGCGTTGAGAGCCTTGGGCGCATGACCTTCGCCATACTTGATGGTGCTTGACTTTCCGTCAGCCTTTGTAACGATTGTGATTGTGTATACGCCATCCTTCTCTGTGCAGGTAGCGGACTTAACGTCTGCTGCTGTGAGCTTGGATGCCCATGTCTTACCTTCTACAGGGAATTTAGCCTGAATGTCAGCCTTTGTTGTGAATGTTTCAGCGCCTGTGCTCTGGTCTCTGAGCATACCGTCGAGCCATTTGTCACCGCCGAGAATTGTTTCATAAATAAATGAAAGAACGCTGGGAACAACAACCTTCTTGGATGTATTGAGGTAGTTTGTTACGTGGTTCTGCTTAACGGACTTAGCGTCTGTCTTAACCTTGTTAACTGCTGTGTTGAAGTACTCAACGATTGCTGCTGTGCCTTCGGGCATCTTTGCAGCTTCTTCGGTTGCTTCCTCTGTAGCCTCTTCGGAAGCAGCTTCTGTTGCTTCTTCGGAAGCAGCCTCTGTGGACTCTGCTTCGGAAGCAGCTTCTGTAGATTCAACCTCGGAAGCAGCTTCTGTTGCGTCAACAGCGTCTGTTACGGGAGCTTCTGTAGTGGTTTCGGGCTCGTCATTACCGCCGCATGCTGCGAAAGAAAGGCAGAGAACTGCAGCGAGAAGAAGAGCAATAAGTTTTTTTGCGTTCATTGAAAATACATTCCTCTCAAATTATTTTTTATAATGCGTAACTGCATTATATAATAGCCGTTGTGATTTATTTTTCTAAAAAGGAAATTTAACGAAACTTTAACAAAATTCCGCAGAAAATATATAAAAATGGCGAAAAAAGAACCCGCAAGCTTAGTGTGATGAGTTTACATCGGACACCTTTTATTACCAATTCATAATCTGCTCTGGATTGTCGCAGATTTCCTGAATTTTGTCGAGGAAGCCCTTGATATCGCTATACTCGCAGGCACGGTGGTCGAAGAGAACCGTCATAGGCAGAATGTGGCGGATTGCAATTTCCTTTTCACCGTTTTCATTTACTCTTACAACAGGCTGATCGTTAGCTGCCCAGAGAGCGATAACACAGGTCTGCGGCGGAATAATCTCAAGTATAGAGCAGCAGCCGTATCTGCCGCGGTCGATAGAGCCGAGGTTACTGACGGTAATTGTGCCCTGCTCAATATCCTTCTTTGTTATTCTGTCGGCTTCGGGAATGCTGTAGTACTCCTTCTTTGCCTTACCGCTGAGGGTCTTGACCCTGTACTTACCGACCTTTGCACCCAAAAGGCGGCACAGAACTGTTTTGATTTTGCCTTTCTTAAGTGCATTGATAGTATTGTCCATAGACACTTCAAACATAGCCTCGGTGAGATTTGTGTTCTTGAGTCTGCGGGCAACGTCAAGTATGTAAGCGGACATTTCGTCGAGAGTTTTGCTTTCGAAATTGTGGTAGTTGATGGTCATCATTTCGCCGTTGGGGAGCTGCATGGGCACGGAAAAATGAACCTCGTCGAAGTATTTTATCTGACCCTTTACCATATGGCGGTTAAACTCGAAATGAGCGTTCATTTTGGGTGATTCTTTAAGGGCAATTGCAATTGCTTTGAGCATAAGGGTGTTGATGCTAAGCTTATACTGAAGCTTGCCCGAAGCACGAAGCTCGTTGAATTTTGCCATAAGCTCGGTTATGTCAAACTCAACAACGGGACCTGCGTGGGGAATTTCCATCCACGACTGGCTGGTCATATTGGCTACGATTTTTCGCTGAATACCGAAGTGTTCTGTTTTTACAGGTTTCATTTGTTTACTCCTTTATCTGTATGTTTTATGTTTCTTTTTGATTTACCGGATCATAATTAATATTATCATATCCGTCGTTTTGTGTCAATTTTTTGAAAGAAAAATGACTTGGACTAAAAGCAACAAAAATGTTATAAATTTAAGAATTATTTTTAATATAAAACACTTTACTATTCCGAGGTTTTGGTGTATATTTGTAAGGATTAGGTTTATCTTTTGACACAATTATAACGAAGGGACGGTGACTGCCGTGAAATTCAACATAAACCCGCAGCTGATGTTCGGGCTTTCTTTCAGCGTACCGGCACAGGTTGCCGACAAGCACTTAAAGCTTGCAGGTGCGGCACAGCTTAAAGCGTTGCTCTGGCTTTTACGGCACGCAGCCGAAAACCCGTCAAGCGAGGATATTGCAAAAGCGCTGAATATGCAGCACGCTGATGTATGCGATGCAATGCAGTACTGGATTGAAAACGGCATAGTCACACAGGACGGTCAGGCACCCGTTGAGCCCGAAACACCGTCTTACGCCGTACCCGAAAAAGCCAATACCGTTGAGCAGCTTGTTGAGCAGGCTGTTGCAACAAAGCCCACAGCCGAACAGATTTTAAAGCGCACCAAGGAAAGCCCCGAAATACGCTTTATGCTAAACGAGGCACAGCACAAGCTTGGCAGAACAATCGGCTACGACTCGCAGGCTACCCTGCTTATGATCTGCGACAGCTACGGTCTGCCCGTTGAAGTGCTTTTAATGCTTATTGAGTACTGCGTTTCAATCGGCAAGGGCTCAATAAGTTATATTGCAAAGGCGGCAAAAAGCTGGAGTGACAGAGAAATAGATTCGCTCGAAAAGGCTGACGAACAAATAAAAATACTGCGCCGCTGTGAAGGACTCTGGAAGCAGCTTTGCGAAATGACCGGTATCAGCACTCCCCGACCGACCTCCGCACAAAGCGCATATCTGCGCCAATGGAGTGTTGAATTGGGCTTTGATATTGAAATGATATACCTTGCCTACGAAGAAATGGCAAACCACACGGACAAGATAAGCTTTCCGTATATGAACAAGGTGCTTGCCAACTGGCACGAAGCAGGAATCAAAACCCCCGAAAAGCTTGAAGAAAGCAAGGCGCAGCCTAAACTCGAGCAGAAGCCTGCGAAAAAGAAAAAGCAGACGGGCTACGAAGCCTCGTACGATATAGATGAATTCAACCGCCGCTCAATGGAAGAGCCGTTGGTTTACAGAAAACAAGAAGACTGAGAGGTGTAATTCGCAATGGGTTACAGCAAAAACGTATATATGACCGCTCAGAACAAGCTTGACCGCAGAAGAAAAAATGCAGTCGAAGAGCTTGAAATCAGAAGAGCAAAGGCCTATTCGGCTATACCTGAGCTTGCCGAAATACAGAACAGGATTGCCGCCTGCGGCGCACAGGTTATAGGTGCATTTGCTAAAGGTGCAAACGGCAAAGCTTACGTCGAAGAGCTTGCCAGAGAGAGCCTTGCGGCACAGAAAAGGCGCAAGGAGCTTCTGGTTGAAGCAGGCCTGCCCGAAAACTATCTTGAAGCACAGTTTACCTGCTCCGTATGCGAGGACACGGGCGTAACCGAAAACGGTATATGCGACTGTCAGCGAAAGCTGCTTGCTGAAACAGCCAAGGACGAAATTTCAAAGCACGCTCCGTTAAGAGCTTCCACCTTTGAAAAATTTTCACTTGACTTTTATCCCGAAGCACCCGATGCAAACGGAATAAGTCCCAAAAAGCGTATGGGCGAAATCGCAAAATTCTGCGAAGACTACGCTAATGATTTCTCGCTCAGATCCCCTTCTCTGTTTATGCACGGCGCAACAGGTCTTGGCAAAACCCATCTTTCACTCAGCATTGCAAATATTGTAACCGAAAAAGGAATGGGCGTTATTTATTCAAGCGCACCCAACCTTTTCGGAGAGCTTGAAAGAGAGCATTTCAGCAGGCAGAACCCCAACGAGCGTACCTTTGAGAGGGAATTGCTTGAAACCGACCTGCTTATAATCGACGACCTCGGCGTTGAGTTTTCAACTCAGTTTACAGTCAGCTGTGTTTACAACATAATCAATTCCCGTATTTTAAGTGGCAAGCCCACTATAATCAGCACCAACCTCACCCCGGCAGAGCTTGAGGATAAATACACACAAAGAATCACATCACGAATCATAGGCAGTTACATATCCCTCAAATTCATCGGCAGAGATATAAGACAGCTTAAGAGATATTAATTATCAGCAAAAGAGGCAAAGAAAAATGAACGCAGTTAAAAAATTTCTCAACAAGCTTTTTATTGACGGACTCAGCGGAATGGCTTTCGGCCTTTTCTCAACGCTGATTATAGGTACTATCCTTCAGCAGATAGGCAATGCAATTCCCAACCATATAGGCACCTGCATATTCGCAATAGGTAAGATTGCGGCTTCGCTTATGGGCGCAGGCATAGGCTGCGGTGTTGCGGCAAAATTCGGCGAAAAGCCGCTGGTTACTCTCTCTGCCGCTGCAACGGGTATGATAGGTGCGTTTGCAACCAAGATTCTTGCAGGCGGTATGATTGACGGCGCAGTCGTTTCCTACGCAGGCCCCGGTGAGCCTATGGGCGCATTCGTTGCCGCTTTCGTAGGCATTGAGCTTGGTCACCTGGTCGCTGGCAAAACAAAGCTTGATATAATTCTCACCCCCATAGTAACAATCGGCACAGGTGCGGTTGCAGGCTTGCTTTTAGGCCCGTACATCTCAAACTTTATGACGTGGCTTGGCAGTCTTATCAACTGGGGCACCGAACAGCAGCCGATTATAATGGGTATTGTTGTTTCCGTGCTTATGGGTATATTCCTTACTCTGCCTATCAGCTCTGCCGCTATAGGTGTTGCATTGGGCTTGAGCGGCGTTGCCGCAGGTGCGGCTGTTGCAGGCTGCTGTGCAAACATGGTAGGATTTGCAATTGCAAGCTACCGTGACAACGGCTTCGGCGGTCTTGTTGCACAGGGCATAGGCACAAGTATGCTCCAGATGCCCAACATCGTTAAAAAACCGATTATCTGGCTGCCTGCAATTATTGCAAGTGCAGTAACGGGCCCGGTATCCTCTGCCCTGCTTCATATGGTTAACAACTCAACCGGTGCAGGCATGGGCACAGCAGGTCTTGTCGGCCAGATTATGGGCTTTGAGGCTATGACAGCCGCAGGCGTTACACCCACAGTTGCACTTATCGAAATGGCAGTTGTCCATTTCCTGCTTCCCGGTGTTATTGCCGCAGGCGTTGCACAGTGTATGAGAAAGCTCGGCTGGCTCAAGCCAGGCGACATGAAGCTTGAAGTTTAATTTGTTATTACATATACAGTTTAGATATTAAGGAGAAAATTTGTGGACATCATTACTGCTTTAACCACAGAATTCGGCCTGCAGAAATGGCAGGTTGAAAACACCGTAAGCCTTATTGACGAGGGCAACACAATTCCGTTTATTGCCCGTTACCGCAAGGAGGCACACGGCACACTTGACGACCAGGTGCTTCGTGAGATTTCGGAAAGGCTCGAATACCTGCGTAACCTTGACAAGCGCAGAGAAGAGGTAAGAAAGTCAATCACCGACCAGGAAAAGATGACCGACGAAATCGAAGCCGCACTTAAAAGCGCAAAGACACTTGCAGAAATTGAGGATATCTACCGTCCCTTCAAGCCCAAGAGAAAGACCCGTGCAAGCGTTGCAAGAGAAAAAGGTCTTGAGCCGCTGGCACAGCTTATCTTTGAGCAGGAGATTATTAATACTCCCGCAATTGAAGCGGCGGCAGATTATATAAACGAAGAAAAGGGCGTTGCCACGGCAGAAGAAGCATTGCAGGGTGCAATGGACATTATTGCCGAGGATATTTCGGACAATGCAGATATCCGCCGCAGAATACGCAACCTTTTCAGCGTTGTCGGCATTGTAAGCTCAAAGGCTGCAGATGCAGAAAAGGACAGCGTTTACGCACAGTATTACGATTATTCCGAGCCCGTCAACAAAATTGCCAACCACAGAATTCTCGCCCTTGACAGAGGCGAAAAGGAAGGCTTCCTCAAGGTTGACGTTACGCTCGATATTACAAAGGCTCTCGGTGTTATCACAAGCGTTACGCTCAAAAACACCGGCTCACTTTTCACCGACACGGTAAGAGACGCAGGCGCAGACAGCTACCCGAGACTTATAATGCCGTCCATCGAGCGTGAAATCCGCTCAATGCTCACAGAAAGAGCCGATACGGACGCAATCAAGGTCTTTGCGGCTAACCTTCGTCCCCTTCTGCTTCAGCCGCCCGTAAAGGGCAAGGTAGCCCTCGGTCTTGACCCCGGCTACAGGACAGGCTGTAAGGTAGCCGTTGTTGACGAAACGGGCAGAGTGCTTGACACGGGTGTTATTTACGTAACACATTCCGAGGCGCAGAAGCAATCAGCCAAACAGACTGTTGCAAACCTTATAAAGAAGCACAACGTTGAGATTATTGCAATCGGCAACGGCACGGCTTCAAAAGAAACGGAAATTTTCACATCAAACCTGCTAAAGGAAATCGGCAGTAAGGCAAAGTATATGGTTGTAAGCGAGGCAGGTGCTTCGGTTTACTCCGCCTCCAAGCTTGCGGCTGAAGAATTTCCGCAGTTTGACGTATCCTTAAGAAGTGCGGTTTCAATTGCAAGACGCTTACAGGACCCGCTTGCAGAACTTGTTAAAATTGACCCGAAGGCTATCGGTGTAGGACAGTACCAGCACGATATGCCGCAGAAGGAATTGAGCAACGCTCTTGACGGTGTTGTTGAGGACTGCGTTAACAATGTAGGTGTTGACCTTAACACCGCTTCGCCCTCGCTTCTCACAAGGGTATCGGGTATCAACTCAACCGTTGCGAAAAATATTGTTCTCTACCGAGAGGAAAACGGTGCATTCACCGGCAGGGCACAGCTCAAGAAGGTACCCAAGCTCGGCGCAAAGGCTTACGAGCAGTGCGCAGGCTTCCTTAGAGTTGCGGAAAGCAAGAATCCACTTGACAACACGGGTGTTCACCCCGAAAGCTACGATGCAGCAAAGGAACTGCTTGACATCTGCGGCTATGACCTTAAGGATGTCAAGGCAGGCAAAATCATCGACCTTGCACAGAAGGTTGAAGAAAGAGGTTCCGCC
>JAZOMP010000046.1:0-7167 GCA_045654045.1 Acutalibacteraceae bacterium | reverse complement strand
TCTCGTTAATCATCTTCTCGCTCTGGTAAACCATCTGGTCAGCGTTGTTGCGTGTGTCGATTTCCTCACGGCGCATCTTGTCTTCCTCTGCGAAAGCTGCTGCCTCGTTGACAGCCTTTTCGATGTCCTCCTTGGACATATTGGAGGAAGCTGTGATGGAGATTGACTGCTCCTTGTTTGTGCCGAGATCCTTTGCGGAAACGTGAACGATACCGTTAGCATCGATATCGAATGTTACTTCGATCTGGGGTACACCGCGGGGAGCGGGCATAATGCCGTCGAGGTGGAATACGCCGAGAGTCTTGTTATCTCTTGCGAACTCTCTTTCACCCTGAAGAACGTGAACCTCAACAGAGGGCTGATTGTCAGCAGCTGTGGAGAAAATCTGGCTCTTCTTTACGGGGATAGTTGTGTTACGCTCGATAATCTTTGTGTTGATACCGCCCATTGTCTCGATACCGAGTGAAAGGGGTGTAACGACAAGAAGAACCATACCCTTAACTTCGCCGCCGAGAACACCTGCCTGAAGTGCTGCACCGATTGCAACGCACTCGTCGGGGTTGATACCCTTGAAGGGCTCCTTGCCGAGGTACTTCTGTACTGCTTCCTGAACAGCGGGAATTCTGGAGGAACCGCCGACCATAAGAACCTTGTCAATCTCACCGATTGAAAGACCTGAGTCGGAAATAGCCTGACGGACGGGCTTCATTGTATCTTCAACAAGGTCTGCCGTCATCTCGTTGAACTTTGCTCTTGTAAGAGTTGTTTCGAGGTGCTTGGGGCCTGTTGCATCTGCTGTGATGAAGGGAAGAGAGATAGAAGATGTTGTTACGCCGGAAAGCTCAATCTTTGCCTTTTCTGCAGCTTCCTTAAGTCTCTGCATAGCCATCTTGTCGCCGCGAAGGTCAATGCCCTGCTCTGCCTTGAAGCCGTCAGCAAGCCAGTCGATGATTCTCTGGTCGAAGTCGTCACCGCCGAGACGGTTGTTACCCGCAGTAGCAAGAACCTCCTGAACACCGTCGCCCATTTCGATAATGGAAACGTCGAATGTACCACCGCCAAGGTCGTAAACCATAACCTTCTGGTCATTCTCCTTGTCAATACCGTATGCAAGTGCAGCTGCTGTGGGCTCGTTGATGATTCTCTTTACTTCAAGACCTGCGATTCGGCCTGCGTCCTTTGTAGCCTGACGCTGTGCGTCGGTGAAGTAAGCGGGAACTGTGATAACAGCCTCTGTTACCTTGTCGCCGAGGTATGCTTCTGCATCAGCCTTGAGCTTCTGGAGAATCATTGCGGAAATCTCCTGGGGAGTGAAGCGCTTGTCATCAATCTTAACGCCGAAGTCTGTACCCATCTGGCGCTTGATGGAAGCGATTGTTCTGTCGGGGTTTGTGATAGCCTGGCGCTTTGCAACCTGACCGACCATTCTCTCGCCATCCTTGCTGAATGCAACAACGGAGGGAGTTGTTCTTGCACCCTCTGCGTTAGCAATAACTACGGGCTCGCCGCCTTCGATAACTGCAACGCAGGAGTTTGTTGTACCTAAGTCAATACCTATAACCTTTGCCATAATTTGTGTTACTCCTTTAGTAATTAGTCTTATTTATTGTTGGTTATTTTTTGCAATGTTATTTATCAGTTTGCTACTTGTACGGTAGCGCAACGGATTATTTTGTCGCCGAGCTTGTAGCCCTTTGCAAAGACCTGTGCAACAACGCTCTCGTCAAATTCTTCGCTGTCGATGTGCATTACAGCGTTGTGCTTCTGGGGGTCAAACGGCTCGCCTGCTTCGCCGAAGGGCTCAACACCGAGCTTTTTGAAGATATCGCCGAGCTGTGTGAATATCATTTCGATACCCTTGCTGTAGCTTTCAAGGTCTGTCTTGTTGTTAGCCAGCGCACGCTCAAAATTGTCGAGCACGGGAAGAAGCTCGCCGAGGATATAAGCCTTGATGTCGCCGTTGAGTGCTTCCTTTTCACGCTGTGTGCGTTTGCGGTAGTTGTCATACTCAGCTGCAAGGCGCAGGTACTGATTCTGCTGCTCCTCAAGCTGTGCCTGAAGCTCTGCCGTCTTGTCTTTTTTCTTCAGCTTCTTTTCTTTCTTTTCCTGTTTTTCTTCTTCTTTGATTTCGTCTTCCTTGATTATCTCGTCTGCCACTTTTTTCATCCTTCCTTTAATCTTCTATACTCTCGCTTAAGATATCGCCCACAAGACCCGAAACGAACTGCATATACGGAATGAGCTTTGCATAATTGAGCCTTGTCGGACCGATTATGCCCAGCGCTCCGCTCCGCGCGCCGTTTACGTCGTAATGGGAAATAATCACGCTGGAATTTGCAAGCTGTTTGTACTCGTTTTCCGTACCGATTTTTATGTCGATATCATCCTTGCCCTTGGAGAGCAGCTTTGAAATCGGCTCGCCCTTGCGCAGGAATTCCATAAGCTCGATTATGTTGCCGCCAAGCTCTCTGTGATTAAAGAGGTTTGACTGACCCTCAAGCAAAACGTCGCTGCTCAGCGCATCTGCCGCCAGGTCTGCAAGCGTCACGAAGAACGACGACATTTCAAGAGCGTGTTCACCGAGGGAAGCAACAAGCGTCTGTAACATTACGGTTGAAATATCTTCAAGCGGCTTACCCACAAAGTGGGCGGCACAAACGCTGTAGAAGCGTTCAACCGTCTGCGGTGTAATCGGCATATCGCTGCGGCAAGCCTTGCTTTTGAGAGTGCCTGCCGAGGTAAGCAGGACAATCATTGCTGTCCTTGTGCCGACTGGAACAATCTCCGCACGGCGCACAGTAGCTTTTTCGCCAAGCGGCATAGTTGAAACCGCCGCACAGCCCGTAAGCCTTGCGATTACCTCGCCTGCTTTTTCGAGCAATTGTTCGGGGTCGCCGCTGCCCGAAGAAACGGTTTTGGCTATCGCCTTTCTGTCCTCTTCGGTGGGCTCGAGCTTGTTCATCAGCTTATCGATATAGTAGCGGTAGCCGAGGGTTGTGGGCACTCTGCCGGCAGAGGTGTGGGGCTGCTCAAGGTAGCCCATTTCTGCCAGATCCGCCATCTCGTTTCGGATGGTTGCGGAGGAAACGGAAAAATCAAGCTCACCGAGCAGGTTTTTTGAGCCGACAGGCTCACCCGTGCGGATATAGCTTTCAACAACGGCAGCAAGAATTTTCTGCTTGCGCGGTGTCATTTCCATATATTGTGCCCTCCCTTCTCTCGCTCTGCTAATTTTAGCACTCTGTTGTTTCGAGTGCTAAACTCTATCCATATAATATATCCTATTTCCCGAATTGTCAAGGATTTTCAAGGAAAAATTTAGAAAAAGCAGTATTCATGCAGGGGCAATTCACGAATTGCCCGCAATAAAAGCAATAAGCAAGTAAAAACGGGCGATTCGTGAATCGCCCCTACGTAAAGATTTATTCTCTATTGTTTATTTTTCAATAATAAGCATACTCAAAAATTCTTACCAAGCTGTTATCACTCTTTTTGTACAGCTTTCCGTCTTCCGAATAAAAATGCATATTTCCCTCCGAGCAGTATATTTCTACAACGGGATGATAAAAGGTGATACTGCCGTCCTCGTTGATATGTGGATAGTAACAATCCATATCAACACCCTTTATTTCCTTTATATTTTTGCCAATATGTATTTTAAAAACAACGTTTTCAATTCGGAGAAGTTCACCGTCCGTATAGGTGACTATCATATCCCTTGTAAAACAGTAATTATATTTACTGTCCTTAGGTGCTTTTATATATGAATCCATATCTATAAAGAACGGTGCTGTCAGCGGCGCAAGAAAATCATGACCGATTTTTGTAACAGGTATACCGTTGCATTCATCGGGTACTGTTATTATAAAATCCTCCTCATCAGGGTCAGCAATATAACAGCTGACAGAAGCGGTGTTTAAAAGATTATTATAAATAACCTCCACCCCGTCAAGCTCTTCGCTTTCGGCAAACCAAACGGGGATGCCCAGAGCGAGCCTTAAAACGCAAAAAACAATATAAAGCACAATGGGACACAGCACAATACCCTTCATTACGCCTTTAAAAACCGCTTTCGTTTTTTTCGTATCCTTCATAGCCTGCACAACATTTTTGTCCGCTTCTTCGGCAAAATCGGTCTGAGCGATTACCTTACCGCTTAAAACATCGTTTACGGTTACGCCGAAAAAAGCACTTAATCGTTCAAGCATTTCGACGTCGGGATAGCTTCTGCCCGTTTCCCATTTTGAAACTGCCTTATCCGTAACGTTCAGTTCATCGGCAAGCTGTTTTTGCGTAAGTTCTTTCGCCTTGCGCTGCTCGGCAATAAACCTGCCAACAGAAAGTTTGTCCATATCCGCACCTTCTTTCGATAGAATTATACACTTAATAATCAAAAAAGTCACCCTACCACCGGTAGAGTGACCCGATTTTCACTTACAAAAGACCTCTATCGCCCGGCTTACAAAATCTGCCGTACCGGGAGCGTGCTTATCAATATTATTTCTGAAGCGTTCGTCCGCAACGTACATCTGCCCTAACCCCGCCAGAATTTCATTTGTGCAATGATAGTAATTTTCGGTAATATGGCTCTGCAGTTTTTTCACAAGGCTGAGTGCCTCGTCTGAATCAGGCGCTTCGCCGTTATTCATACACAGCGCAAACTCCTTGAAAATCCCGTTCATATCCTCGGCAAGATTATTCCACTTGTCCTTTGAGTAATCCTTGGTTTTCTGAGCGTGCTCTTTATAGGCAGCCGTTTCGCCCCATTTTTCTTTCGCTTCCTGCTTGTAATTTTCAAACTCGCTGTTATCAAAAGCAGTCATAACGTTTTCTCCTTTCACGGCACCGTCAATTGCAGAAATCAGCCTTTCCAGCCGTTTCTTCTTAAGAATAAGAAGCTTTTTCTGCTCGGCAAGTGCCTTTTCTTTATCGTAATTCGGAGAAGATAAAATTTCGGCTATGCTTTTCAAAGAAAAATCAAGCTCACGGTAAAAGAGAATCTCCTGCATACGAACAAGTGAGCTTTCATCATAAAAACGGTAGCCCGTAAACTTATCAACAAAGGCTGGCTTAAGCAAACCGATTTCATCATAATAACGCAGCGTGCGTACACTCACCCCCGTAAGCTTTGCAAATTCTTTAATCTGCATTTTCAATTCTACCACCTCGCAGAAAAAAGTGTACACCATAACGCAACGTGAGAGTCAATATGGATAATGAAAATTTCCTTTTTCATCCCTCTTGTCAGGTTATTTTGCTTTCGGCTTCAGTTTGGTTATGAACAGCGGAACAGATATTCCGGCAACAAGCAATGAAATCATAAAACCGGCTACGCTAAAACAGATACTCAGACCTATCATTGTGCTCACTAAGCCCAAAACCAAACCAGCTATTGCATATTCCTTTCCCTTAACGGATTCCTTGTGAATTTTATCTGCACCGATTATTGATAAAACTATTGCAACAATATTCGGAATCACGAGAGCACCCAACATAGCAACTACTGATATTATTCCAGACACCATACTTAAAAGGCATATAATGTTTGGCTTTTGGCTTTTATCATCAACGGCAGGTACATTTCTTTCTTCGGCTACCGGTTGAACAATCTCCTGAACATCCGAGTTACCTACCAGTGCGTTTATTTCCCTGAGCATTTTTTCTATTGCGGCTACCTTGTTTTCGTATGCCGCATATCGTTGTACATTTGTCAAGTAAAAGTTGAAATCATCTTTTAAATCACAGTTTTCCAACATAAACGGCAGAATAATCTTACCTTCATTTATTGCTAAATCAACTTCTTTTGATACCCATTGGGAGCACTGCGCTTTGGCGGATAAAATCAAAACAAATACTTTGGATTGCCTTATGGCCTGCGGTATTTCCGTAGCATAGCTTGAGCCGCCGGGAATACATGCCGGTGCCATCCAGCACGATATACCGTTAGTTTCCAAAGCAGATTTCACCCAGTTTGCCTCATCCGCTTCTTCTGCCTTATAACTAATAAAAACATCCTTCATTTTTTCACCTGATTTATATTTAGTATATTATTGTTATAACCTTGCAGATTTTTCAAATCTGATTAAAATCTGTTTTTGCTAATCTTGCCGAAACTACTATGGAAAGCTTTTCCTTCGGATTTATGTTTTCGTATTAATTCTCTGCTTAGCTTTATTCTAATATATCATATGCGACAACAACAAATCAATAGATTAAAATTCATATTATTCCTGCTTTCGAGTCAGCAAAGTCCATTGACTGAACGGATAATTTATCATTACGCATACCGTAACACCTGATTTCCGAATTCAATATATCATAATAAATTTATATTTTCAATGAAAAATGCTGCATTGGCTCAGCCAATATGAAGTACTCGCTTGCGCTCGTATGAAGCGAAGCGCTTTTTACGTTCTCATGTGCCGTAAGGCACGCTTCATAGCGACAGCGATTTCATTTTTCATGCACATCGTGCATCGTGCGCTTCATTCCGCCAAAACAAAAAGACAGGCCGTAGCCTGTCCTTTTGTTTTGGCGGAGAAGGAGGGATTTGAACCCTCGCGCCAGTCGCCCAACCTACTCCCTTAGCAGGGGAGCCCCTTCACCACTTGGGTACTTCTCCAAAAATGCTGAATTATCTATAAGTTATTAACTTTTAGCAAGTTATTTTTAAGTGGCGGAGAGAGTGGGATTCGAACCCACGGTACGTTGCCGTACGACGGTTTTCAAGACCGTTCCGTTATGACCACTTCGGTATCTCTCCGTATGTGTGCAAGTTATATTACCACATTATTTTGGCGTTGTCAAGCACTTTTTATGCAAAAATGTACAGCAGCATCATTATAAGTGTTTTATCCGCCTTTTCCGAGGCGAGTATAAGTATCAGCCCGAGGAGCAGTATGCTGTCCTCGCTCATCTGCCGGCTTTGCCGTTTCTGCCCGTTTATTCTCCTTAAAGTAACTTCACTTATTCTGTCCGCCTGCTGTTGCATTCGGTGAAGCTCGTTGTCCAAAACAGTTCTCCTTTCAAATTACAGTTTGTCGGTAAGACCGACAGCAAATGCTGCCTATTGGAAAGTAAAATAAAATATTAAAATTGATAAACGGCAGAGTTTAAACCAGCATATAAATCCGCCGTTTATGAATGTATATGGTTTATTACTCTTTG
>JAZOMP010000045.1:0-13500 GCA_045654045.1 Acutalibacteraceae bacterium | reverse complement strand
CATAGTCTCGTCATACTGTGTCATGCAGACGTAGTACAGATCAAGCATCTCCTCACTGTTAAAGCCGTCATATTCGCTGTCAACAAAAGCACGTGTGATTTCTCTTGCTCTGTCGGGGCGGAAGTTCAAGAAGATAACCCTGTCGCCGCTCTTTACTGCTTCTGCCTTCTCGTTACCGCAGGGTACGATGAATTCGTCAGTTACGCCGTCAGAGTAAGATTTTTCCATCATTTCCTTTGCGCAGGTGAACTTGGGAGCATCAAGGGCTGTCATTGCACGGTAAGCCTTTTCAACTCTGTCCCACTTCTTTTCACGGTCCATAACGTAGTATCTGCCCATTACGGAAGCGATTGTGCCTACGCCGATTTCACCGCACTTTCTGTAAAGCTCAACGAGGAAGTCCTTGCCGCTTGTGGGGGGAACGTCACGGCCGTCCATAAAGCAGTGAACGAAAACCTTTTCAAGGCCGTTACGCTTTGCAAGCTCAAGAAGAGCATAGAGGTGTGTGTTGTGGCTGTGAACACCACCGTCGGATACAAGACCCATAAGGTGGAGTGCAGAACCGTTCTTTTTGCAGTTTTCAACTGCCTTTACGAACGCTTCGTTCTCAAAGAAATCGCCGTCGGAAATGGACTTTGAAATTCGGGTAAGCTCCTGGTAAACAACACGGCCTGCACCGATGTTTGTGTGGCCTACCTCACTGTTACCCATCTGACCGTCGGGAAGACCGACATCAAGACCCGAAGCACCGATATATGTGAGGGGGTTGTTTGCAAAAAGGCTGTCAAGGTTGGGAGTCTTTGCGGCTACAATTGCGTTGCCGTAATCGCTCGGGTTCTTGCCGAAGCCGTCCATAATGCAAAGAAGAATAGGTTTTTTCATTTTGTTAACCTCGTAAATTCGGAATTATTTGCTTGCTGCCTTTACAATAGCTGCGAAATCGGGAGCCTTGAGAGAAGCACCGCCGATAAGACCGCCGTCAACATCGTACTGAGCAAGAAGCTCGTCTGCGTTGCCTGCGTTCATGCTGCCGCCATACTGAACAACAATCTTGTCTGCTGCTGCCTTGCCGTAGAGCTCGCCGATAAGAGCGCGGATAGCGCAGTTAACTTCGTTAGCCTGCTCAGCAGAAGCTGTCTTGCCTGTGCCGATAGCCCATACAGGCTCGTAAGCGATGATGACGTTTTCAAGCTCTGCTTCGGAAACGCCGAGAAGAGCAATCTTTGTCTGCATACGGACAATTTCCATTGTAACGTTCTGCTCACGCTCTTCAAGAAGTTCGCCAACGCAAAGGATAACCTTAAGACCGTTGTCAAGAGCAGCTCTTACACGCTTCTGGACTGTTACGTCTGTTTCGCCGAAGAACTGTCTGCGTTCGCTGTGACCGATAACAACGTATTCTACGCCGATTGTCTTGAGCATCTTTGCGGAAACCTCGCCTGTGAAAGCGCCGCTTTCTGCCCAGTGGCAGTTTTCTGCACCGATTTTAATGTTGGAGCCCTTTGCTGCTTCCATAGCTGCGAAAAGGTCGATATAGGGAACGCAAGCAACAACGTCGCAGTCAGCATCTGCTACGAGGGGCTTGATTTCGTTGATGAGAGCAACAGCTTCATCAGGAGTCTTGTTCATTTTCCAGTTACCGGCGATAACTACTTTACGGAGATTCTTGTCCATTTTATAAACATCCTTTCGGTTAATTTACAGTTTTTTACTATAATCTTGCCCGTGTATGGTAAATACACGGGCAATGGTTTTATAAAAGTTTAATTACTTCTCGTTGAGAGCTGCGATACCGGGAAGAACCTTGCCTTCCATGTATTCGAGGGAAGCGCCGCCGCCTGTGGAGATGTGGCTCATCTTGTCAGCGAAGCCGAGCTTCGGAACAGCTGCTGCGCTGTCGCCGCCGCCGATGATGGAGATGGAGCCGGATTCTGCAACTGCGTTAGCAACTGCAACTGTACCTGCTGCGAAGTTCTCCCACTCGGAAACACCCATCGGACCGTTCCAGATTACTGTGCCTGCGCCCATGATAGCGTTTGCGAACATTTCCTGTGTCTTGGGGCCGATGTCAAGACCCATCCAGCCTTCGGGGATATCGTCGGAATCAACGATCATAGCCTCTGTGTTGGGGTCGTATTCCTTACCAACCTTGTTGTCAACGGGGATAAGGAAGTTAACGCCTTTTTCCTTAGCCTTAGCCATCATTTCGCCTGCAAGCTCAACCTTATCAGCCTCAAGGAGAGATGTGCCAATGTTGTGGCCGAGGTACTTCATGAATGTGTAAGCCAAACCGCCGCCGACGATAAGTGTGTCAACCTTGTCAAGAAGGTTTGTGATAACGCCGATCTTGTCGGAAACCTTAGCACCGCCGAGAATTGCAACGAAGGGACGCTGGGGATTCTCGAGAGCGCCGCCGATGAAAGCGATTTCCTTCTGGATGAGGTAACCGCAAACTGCGGGAATATAGTCAGCTACGCCTGTTGTGGAGGAGTGAGCTCTGTGAGCGGAACCGAAAGCATCGTTTACGAAGATATCGGCAAGGTCAGCAAAAGCCTTGCTGAGCTCGGGATCGTTCTTTGTTTCGCCTTTTTCGTAACGTACGTTTTCAAGGAGCATTACGTCGCCGTCGTTGAGGGAAGCTGCAAGAGCCTTTGCGCTTTCGCCTACAACGTCTGCTGCCATTTTGACTTCTTTGCCGAGGAGCTCGGAAAGGCGTGCTGCTACGGGAGCAAGGGAGAACTCGGGAACAACCTCACCCTTCGGTCTGCCAAGGTGAGAGCAAAGGATAACCTTTGCGTTGTTGTCGATAAGGTACTTGATTGTGGGAAGGGAGGATACGATTCTCTTGTCGCTTGTGATAACGCCGTCCTTGAGCGGAACGTTGAAATCGCAACGAACAAGTACGCGCTTGCCGCTGACCTGAATATCTTCAACGGTCTTTTTGTTAAGTGCACTGCTCATTTTACTGTACATCCTTTCGTGATATATGGTTAATTTATTTTTGCCAATTTAAGGCTATAAGCCTTTCTGATATATTTTATACTAATCAAATAATATTTTCAACATTAATTTGTTTGCACTTTTTGCAACTATAAGCTGTGATTTTTGTTTAATTTGCTATTTCTTAAATAATTCCTTGACATTAAGAATTTTGCATGCATATAATAGTTTCATATATAATTTTACCTTAAAACCGGGGGTCTATACAATGGCAAGAGTTTATAATTTCAGTGCTGGTCCGTCCATGCTTCCTGAATCCGTTCTCAACAGAGCGGCAGCAGAAATGCTTGATTACAAGGGCAGCGGTCAGTCCGTAATGGAAATGTCACACCGTTCAAAGGTGTTTATGGAAATCGCAGCTGAAACAGAAGCACTTTTCCGCGAGGTACTCGGCGTACCCGAAAATTACAAAGTCCTCTTCCTTCAGGGCGGTGCGTCAACACAGTTTGCTGCTATTCCGCTCAACTTTATGAACAATAATAAAAAGGCTGATTATGTTCTCACAGGACAGTTCTCAACAAAGGCTTACAAGGAAGCAACAAAGTACGGCGACTGCCGCGTTGTTGCAAGCTCCAAGGAGGATACCTTCTCATATATTCCCAAGCTTGAAAAGAAGGATTTCGATCCCGAGGCTGACTATGTTTACGTCTGCTTCAACAACACAATCTACGGCACAACCTACAAGTACATTCCCGACACAGGTGATGTCCCGCTGTTTGCCGACGTTTCCTCCTGCTTCCTTTCCGAGCCGATGGACGTTACAAAGTTCGGTCTTATTTACGGCGGCGCACAGAAGAATATCGGCCCTGCAGGTCTTACGGTCGTAATCGTTCGCGAAGACCTTCTCGGTAACGCAAGAGATTACACTCCCGCAATGCTCAACTACAAAGAGATGGCAGACAACGACTCGATGTACAACACTCCTCCCTGCTACTCAATCTATATCTGCAAGCTTGTTCTTGAGTGGATAAAGAGCATCGGCGGTCTTGAGGCAATGAAGGAGCGCAACGAGGTTAAGGCAAAGCTTCTTTACGATTTCCTCGACAACAGCAAGCTCTTTAAGAACGGTGTTAAGAAGGAAGACCGTTCAATGATGAACGTTACTTTCGTTACGGGCAACGAAGAGCTTGACGCAAAGTTTGTCAAGGAAGCAACAGCAGCAGGCCTTGTAAACCTCAAGGGTCACCGTTCAGTAGGCGGTATGCGTGCATCTATCTACAACGCAATGCCTTACGAGGGCGTTGAAAAGCTTGTTGAGTTCATGGCTGAATTCGAAAAGGCAAATTCCTGATTATTCTTAGATTTTAGGTGATTATAAATGTTCAATATTCTTACTCTCAATAAAATCGCTGCCTGCGGTACAGACAGACTTGGTGCAAACTACACCGTTGCCGATGATATTCAGGCACCCGATGCCATAATGGTTCGTTCCGCAGCAATGCACGATATGGAGTTTGACTCTGCTACGCTTGCCGTTGCACGTGCAGGTGCAGGTGTCAACAATATTCCGCTAGTCAAGTGCACCGAAAAGGGTATCGTTGTTTACAATACACCCAGTGCAAACGCAAACGCTGTTAAGGAGCTTGTCCTCTGCGGTCTTTTCCTTTCTTCCAGAAGAATTCCTGCAGCTATCGACTGGTGCAAGACTCTTAAGGGCGAGGGCGCAAATGTTTCCAAGCTTGTCGAAAAAGGTAAGTCCCAGTTTGTAGGCCCCGAAATTATGGGCAAGACTCTCGGCGTTATCGGTCTCGGTGCTATCGGTGCAAAGGTTGCCAATGCCGCTGTTGCACTCGGTATGGACGTTGTCGGCTTCGACGCATTCCTTTCCGATGCCGCTGCTGCAGCACTTCTTCCCGAAGTAAAGGTTGTTAACAGCCTTGATGAGGTTTATGCCGCATCAGATTATATTTCTCTCCACCTTCCCTGTAATGACAGCACAAAGGGTATGATTAATGCTGATACTTTCGCAAAGATGAAGGACAGCGTACGTATCCTCAACTTCGCAAGAGGCGAGCTTGTTGATAACGCTTCCGTTATCGAAGCACTTGCAAGCGGAAAGTGTGCCGCTTACGTTACAGACTTCCCCACAGACGAGCAGATTGGTGTTGACGGCGTTGTTGCAATGCCTCACCTTGGTGCTTCCACTCCCGAATCAGAAGACAACTGTGCAGTTATGGCTGCTGACGAAATCAAGGCTTACCTTGAAAAAGGTGAGATTGTAAACTCCGTCAACGTGCCTGCAATGCGTCTTGCAGCTCCCGAGGGCAAGCGTGTATGCGTTATCCATACAGAAGGCTCTCTCAACGCTGTTATTGCCGCAATGGACGGTTGCACAGCAAACGTAAATACCGCTTCACGCAAGGGTGTTTCCTACACGGTAGCAGATGCTTCATGCGACTGTGTTGCCGAAAAGCTCAACGCTGTTGAAGGTGTTTACAGAGTAAGAGTTATCGGCTGATAAACTTTGTTTTTACAGTCCGCCGGGAGTTGAGTAAACTTCCGGCGGATTTTTGTTTTATCAATTGCGTAAAGCAATACAACTTTACACTTACACAAAAATGAAGAAAATATGTTAAATAAAGCAAAATAGGTGTTTTTGAAAAAATATGTAAAAATCTTGATACATAGCCAGTTTTCATCTTTTGTTGAAAGAATTTTTATTGACAGCCTTGCAAAACCGAGAAAGCCAAATTTGTAAAGATAACTAACTTTACGCCTGACTTTCGACGTGTGGAAAACATTGCTTTTAACAATTCGGTTGACTTGAAAATTCGTTTATGTTAAAATACTGAAATATAATTGGCTTTATATACATACGGTAAGGGGATATTCCCCGTAATTATGTCCGTGTGAAAGCGAAAGGAAACTAAAATATTTATGGCAAGAGAAATTATTATCCGTTCAATGCCTACGGTGGCAATCCGTGGTATGGCGGTATTCCCGAATATGCAGCTGCACTTTGAGGTCAGCCGCAAGCAGTCAATAGCCGCACTCAAAGCGGCAATGGCAGGTAACAGAGAAATTTTCCTCGTAATGCAGAAGGATCTGCGTCAGGAAGAACCCACACAGCCTGATGAATTTTATCCTATGGGTGTTATCTGTACCGTTCAGCAGATTTTATCTTCACCTAACAGCGATAATCTTCGTGTTGCGGTTGAAGGTGTAAGCAGAGGCAGCGTTGTCGAAATCCAGCGTACCTCGCCTTATCTTGTAACACTTGTTCAGCAGCGTACAACTACCCGAATCAAATCCGAGGACAAGGACTATGCAAAAGCACTTGTCCGTGTGTGTAAGGACGATTTTCAGGAGTATGCCTGTTTTGTTCCGAATATGCCCACAGAGTTTATTCTCGACGTTCTTTCAAGGGAAGAGCCGGGTGAGCTTGCAGATTTTATTGCATCAAATACAGCAATTGCTGCCGATAAAAAGCAGATTATCCTTGCCGAGCTCAATCCGCTTGTGCGAATGGAAAAGCTCTGTGCTCTTCTAAGAAGCGAAACGCAGATTCTGGAGCTTGAAGAGGGTATTCAGAATAAGGTTCAGGATCAGATGGACCAGAATCAGCGTGAATACTATCTTCGTGAGCAGATGCGTGCTATCTCAGTTGAGCTTGACGGCGAAGAGGCTGACGAGGCGGTGGTTTTCCGCGAGAAGATTGAGGCTCTCGATATAGATGAAGCGGGCAGAAAGAAGCTGCTTCAGGAGTGCTCACGCTTTGATAAAACAGGTAAATCCTCGCCAGAGGCTATGGTTATCCGAACTTATCTGGAAACCTGTCTTGCGTTGCCGTGGAACGTTTATACAACAGATGACCTTGACCTTAAAAAGGCACAGAAGGTGCTTGATGACGACCACTACGGACTCGAAAAGGTCAAGAAAAGAATGATAGAAATGCTTGCTGTCCGTAAGCTTGCACCTGATATAAAGGGTCAGATTATCTGCCTTGTCGGTCCGCCCGGTGTCGGTAAAACCTCAATTGCAAAGAGCGTTGCCGCCGCAATGGGCAGAAAGTATGCCCGTGTTTCACTCGGCGGTGTCAAGGACGAGGCAGAAATCAGAGGTCACAGAAAGACCTATATCGGCTCAATGCCCGGCAGAATTATCAACGCAATTCAGCAGGCAGGCAGCTGTAATCCGCTTATTCTTCTTGACGAGGTGGATAAGCTCAGCTCCGACTATAAGGGAGACCCGTCTTCTGCGCTTCTTGAAGTGCTTGACGGTGAGCAGAACGACACCTTCCGTGACCACTATATAGAGCTTCCGTTTGATTTAAGCCGTGTGCTGTTTATCACAACTGCAAATAACCGCGACCAGATTCCTCAGCCCCTTCTTGACCGAATGGAGCTTATTGAGCTGGGCAGCTATACTGCAGAGGAAAAGTTCAATATCGCAAAGAAGCATCTTCTTCCTAAGCAGGCAAAGCGCCACGGTCTCAACGGCAGAACACTTCGTGTCAGCGATGCGGCTCTCCGAGAGATTATCGAGGGCTACACCCGTGAAGCAGGCGTCCGTCAGCTTGAAAGGGAGATAGCCTCTGTATGCCGTAAGGGTGCTGTTGCTGTTGCAGACGGTGCAAAGTGCTTTAGTGTCAAGCCCGAAAGTCTCAAGGATATTCTTGGTACACGCAAATTTGAGCGTGAAGATTTTGTATTGAAGGACGAAATCGGTGTTGCGCGCGGCCTTGCGTGGACTGCCGTCGGCGGCGAAATGCTCGACGTTGAGGCAGCCGTGCTTGAGGGTACGGGCAAGCTTGAGCTTACAGGCTCACTCGGCGATGTTATGAAGGAATCCGCACATGCCGCAATAAGCTTTATCCGCAGCAAGGCAGATGAGCTCGGTATTGTACCCGATTTCTATAAAACAAAGGACATTCACCTGCATTTCCCCGAGGGTGCTGTGCCCAAGGACGGTCCTTCTGCAGGTATAACAATAACAACCGCCCTTGTTTCTGCCCTTACGGATACGCCTGTAAAATCAAGCGTTGCAATGACGGGCGAGGTAACTCTGCGTGGCAGAGTGCTTCCCATCGGCGGTCTTAAGGAAAAAACAATGGCGGCATATCTTGCAGGCGTCAAAACCGTTATAATTCCCCAGCGCAATGTTTCTTCTCTCGACGAGGTTGAAGCTATTGTAAAGGAAAACGTTGAATTTGTGCCTGTTTCCGATGTTTCGCAGGTGCTCGATGTTGCGCTTTGCTCCGCACATAAGGCAGAGAAAAAGCATAAGAAAGCGAAAGCACCCGTAGAGGATAAAAACGTTTCGGTGCGTGATTACGCTCAATAATGCGCACAGTAAGAAGGAATTTTAAATGAACTATCAGAATGTTAAATTTGAAGCGGCGTTCGGCACGTTGAAGCAGCTTCCGAAGTCCGACAGGGCAGAGGTAGCCTTTGCAGGTCGCTCAAATGTCGGTAAAAGCTCGCTTCTGAATAAAATCTTTAACCGTAAGTCTCTTGCCCGCGTCAGCTCCGTGCCGGGTAAAACTATTACGGTCAATTTCTACTCGGTCGATAACGTGCGCCTTGTCGATTTACCGGGCTACGGCTACGCAAAGGCAGCTCCCGGTGAAAAGCGCCGTTGGGCAGAGCTAATGGAGGGCTATTTCAAAACCGAGCGTGATATCCGTCTGGTTATCCAGCTTATCGATATGCGCCACAAGCCCACCGCAGACGATATGACTATGCTCTCTTTCCTGCGTGAAATGGGATACCCGTTTATAATTGCACTCACCAAGTGCGACAAGCTCAATAAAACAGAGTTTAACGCAAGGCTTTCCGCTCTTGAAACGGAGCTTGCAGACTATGCGGATATAATAAAAATTCCCGTTTCTTCCGTAAAGGGAGACGGAGTTGAAGCAGTAAAGGCTGAAATAGAAAAGGCGGTTTCATAAATTATGTTTGTTTCGGATTGTTTATCGGTAAATGAAAAGGGTCACCTCGCTATAGGCGGTATTGATACCGTTGATATTGCAAAGGAATACGGTACACCGTGCTACGTTATGGACGAGGACAGAATAAGAAAAAACTGCCGTGCCTATGTAAAATCTATCGAAGATAACTACAGCGGCAACGGTCTTGCAATCTATGCCTCAAAGGCATTCAACTGCAAGTATATGTGCAAGCTCATCAACGAAGAGGGTATGGGTCTTGACGTCGTTTCGGGCGGTGAGCTTTATACCGCAATCAAGGCTGGCTTTCCGACTGAAAAGGTGTATTTCCACGGCAACAACAAAACCCTTGACGAGCTTAAATTTGCCGTTGAAAACGGTGTCGGCAGAATAGTTGTCGATAATATCTACGAGCTTGAAAACTTAAGCAGAATAGCAGGGGAGTGCGGCAAAACAGCAAGCGTACTCCTTCGTATCAAGCCGGGTATTGACGCACACACTCACTCGTTTATTATGACAGGTCAGATTGACAGCAAGTTCGGCTTTGCCCTTGAAACGGGTGAGGCTATGGACGGTGTAAAGAAAGCAATAGCGGCTGAAAATATTGATTTCAAGGGTGTTCACTGTCACATCGGCTCACAGATTTTTGAGGTAACTCCCTTTGAAAAAGCGGCAGAGGTTATGATAGGCTTTATGGCGCAAATCAAGGCCGAAACGGGTGTTGAATGTGCCGAGCTTGACCTTGGCGGCGGCTTCGGTATCAAGTATTCGTTTGACGATAAGCCGCTTGAATATTCCGCCTATATGGAAAAGGTTGCAACCGTTATCAAGGCTGAATGTGAAAAGCAGGGCGTAAAGCTGCCCTTTATCGTAATTGAGCCTGGCAGAAGCATCGCAGGCTCCGCAGGCATTACCCTTTACACAGTCGGTGCAGTAAAGACCATTCCCGATATCCGTACCTACGTTTCAATAGACGGCGGTATGGGCGACAACCCCCGTTATATTCTCTACCAGTCAACCTATGAGCTTGTCTGTGCAAACAAGGCGGATAAGCCGAGGGATTTCACAATAACTCTTGCAGGACGTTGCTGTGAAAGCGGCGACCTTATCCAGGAGGATGCCCCTGTGCAGAAAGTAGAGCCGGGCGATATAATGGCTGTACTCTCAACGGGCGCATATAACTACTCAATGTCCTCCAACTATAACCGTATCCCCAAGCCCCCCGTTTTAATGGTCAGCGGCGGCGATACAAAGGTTGTAGTAAAACGCGAAACCTACGACGACGTAATCAGAAACGATATGTAAAAATCAAACCGACTGTGCTCAGAAGAGTTCAGTCGGTTAATTTTTACCACTCATATTTTGTCAGTTTACCCTCACACAATAGCTCGGGGTAATCCCATTGTCTCAACACCTCGTAAACGCCTATTGCGGCGGAATTTGAAAGGTTAAGGCTTCGGGCGGCAGAATCGTTTATCATCGGTATTCTGACACATTTTTCGGGGTTTGCCTTGAGTAATTCTTCGGGCAGACCCTTTGTTTCTTTGCCGAAAACGAGGTAGGTATTGTCGGGGTATTCAACGTCCGTGTGGCGGTGTGTTGCCTTGGTTGAAAAATAGAAAAAATTACCGTCACTGTTCTTTTCAAAGAAATCCGCTGTATCCTTGTAATACGTAATGTCAAGCAGGTGCCAGTAGTCAAGTCCTGCTCTTTTCAGTTTCTTGTCGTCAACCTTAAATCCCATCGGCTCAACAAGGTGAAGCCTTGCTCCCGTTGCCGCACAGGTGCGGGCGATATTGCCCGTATTCTGCGGAATTTCGGGCTCTATAAGCACTATGTTAAGCGTTTTACTCATTGTTTGTAAGCTCCTTGATAAGTCCCGGTAATTCGCCCTCGAAAGCCACTCCGTAGCGTACGTCGGGCGTGATTTCAAGTGTTCTTTCAATACAGTTGCAGGTGAATTCAGCCGCAATTTCCGTAGCTTCCTTCAGGCTCTTATCGTTAAGCAAAGCACCGCAAAGCGCACTTGCAAAAACGTCTCCCGTACCGTGGTAAACACCGGTAAGCCTGTCGCGCAGACAGTATTCAATTTCACCGGTTGCCGTGTCACAGCAGGCACAGCCGAGCTGATTCTCGTCAAAATAAACACCGGTCAGAACAATTTTTTTCGGACCGAGGTCGCTTAATTTTTTTATAATTTTTTCAACGTATTCCTTTGTGTAAGGACCTTCTCTATATTCTTCGCCCGTCATAAATGCCGCTTCCGTAAAGTTGGGCACAATAATATCGGCAAGCGAGCAAAGTTCTGCCATTTTTTTTGCGAAATCCATATCGAAAAGTGCATACATTTTTCCGTGGTCAGCCATTGCAGGGTCGCAAAGGAAAAAGTTGTTTTCATTTTTAAAATCCTTAACAATGCTCTTTACTATTTCAATCTGTTCAAACGAGCCGAGGTAGCCCGAATAAATCGCATCAAATTTCAAATCAAGGCTTTTCCAGTGGTCTGCCATCGGGCGCATATCGCTTGTAAGGTCACGATGCGTGTATCCCGTAAATCCGCCCGTATGGGTGGAAAGCACGGCTGTGGGCATAACGGCAGTTTCAACACCGCAGGCTGAAATAATAGGCAAAGCAACAGTAAGCGAGCATTTGCCGAAGCCTGAAATATCGTGAATTGCAAGAGCACGTTTTGCTGTTTTCATAATTTTTCACCGTCATTTAATAATCAACTTAACCCCATTATCATAACTTAATTCAGCGATAATTTCAAGAAAAAATTACATCACGCTGGAGAAATATTCTGCCGTGTTTTATTCTTAGGTCTGTCCAAAATAATATCAACTTAAATTTTGTGAGGTGATACTGTGAAAACGACAACAACAAAAATGGTAACAGGTCTCGGTCTCGGCCTTGTTGCAGGCGGTGCGGCAGCTGCTCTCGGTGCGGCCATGATGAGCCCGAGCCTTAAAAAGCAGACCCGTAAAAATGCCATGAAGGCTATGAAAACCGTCGAAAACATGATGGACAGCGTTAATTCCATGATGAAATAATTTTAGGGCACCTCTTGAAACCGTTGTACGTTCTTTGCACTCTGAGTTTTTAGAGTTGCCCTCTTTCATTCTGTCAAAAATTGTTGTATAATATATTAAACGGTGTAAGAGCCGTTTAACATAAAGGGAGAAATAGAAATGAACAAATCTGCTTTAATATGTGTTTGTGTCGGCTTGCTTGCTCTTGCCGCAGGGCTTTTTGTTGCGAATAAAGACTTGCTTCTGGGGAATGATGAAGCCACCACGGGACAGACTGTTGAAAACGCCGGCAAGGAGGAAACGGCAACCGTCGTGCCCACAACTTTGCCGACCACTCAAACCACAACCGAAACTACGACCAAATCCACAACATCAAAGCCAACTACGACACACCCCAAATTTACAAATCCCGCCTTTGTTGCGGAGAATATTACTGGTGCGCCGTCATCAAATGCCGGTACCTTTACGGGTTATATGCCGTTGAATTCCGTCAGCTTTTCCGTAAATGATCCCGACAATTCAAGAGGTCTGCCTACAAGCGTAATCAACCACAGCTTCGGCGTTGCAAAAGAGGGCAAGCCGCATCAGATAAGCGTTGATTCACAGAAATTCTTTGAAACAAAAGGCTATAACGCCGTAACTTATGATACCAAATCAACCGTTAAGGTGCTCTATCTTACCTTTGACTGCGGCTATGAAAACGGCTATACCTTCAAGGTGCTTGATACGCTTAAAGAAAAGAATGTCAGCGCCGCTTTTTTCTGTACGCTAGACCATATCGAGGCTGAGCCTGAGCTGATTTCACGAATGATTAAGGAAGGACACATTGTAGGAAATCACTCAGCCAACCACCCGAATTTCAGCAAAATCAGCCGAACAAAAATGGCTGAAGAAATAGAAGAGTGCGACAACTATCTTCGCCGTAATTTCGGCTATACGTCACCATATTTCCGCTTCCCCGAGGGGGCATACAACGAAAGTGCGCTAGACCTTGTAGAGTCCCTCGGCTATAAGAGCGTTTTCTGGTCGCTTGCTTATTCCGACTGGGATACATCCAAACAGAAGGGTGCTCAGTATGCCTTTGATACCGTAACCGCACGTTTGCACCCGGGTGCAATAATTCTGCTTCATTCCGTGTCAAAGGATAACGCTGAAGCGTTGGGAGATATCATAGATTACGCTCTCTCGCAGGGCTATGTTTTCAAGCCTCTGACAGCTCTGCCGAAACAATAAGTTTGTTAAATAAAAAAATATAGTTGACGAGTTTGTTTTTTTAAAGTAAAATAAATGTAATAGATTCGAAAATATAATAAAGGAAGTGCCGTCAATGATTAAAGTCACGGTTTATAACGAGTATATTCACGAGGTTGAAAGCGAAGAAATAGCCGCTGTTTACCCCAAGGGTATTCACGGCTGCATTGCAGATTTTCTCGGTGCAAACGAGGATATCACAGTCAAAACGGTAACACTTGAAACAGTTGAAGAAATTACCGATGAGCTTCTTTTCGATACCGATGTACTTATCTGGTGGGGCCATATGGCTCACCACCGTGTACCCGACGAAATTTCCGAAAGAGTATATAA
>JAZOMP010000044.1:0-7313 GCA_045654045.1 Acutalibacteraceae bacterium | reverse complement strand
CCCGCTTGTCGTGCTTGAACGCCTTAAAAAGGACGGCGTTTACGACGATGCGGCAGGTAAAACTTATCTTTATCAGCTGGCTCAGGCTGTGCCGTCGGTGCAGAACGTTGAGTCCTATGCGAAGATAGTCCGTGAAAAATTCTATCTTCGCTCGCTGATTACCGCTTCACGCGAAATTATCGACAGCTCAATGAACGAGGACAATTCTGCGGATCTGCTTCTCGATTCTGCCGAGCAGAAGATATACAACATTCGTCAGGGAAGAAATACCGACGCCCCCTCACGCCTTAACGATATTATCAACAACGAGGTTTTTGAACGCCTTAAGGTTATATCAAATAAGGAAGAGCGAGAAAAGCACAAGGGTCTGCCTTCGGGCTTCTCAATGCTCGACAAGCATATTTCCGGCTTCAATAAATCCGACCTTGTAATTATCGGTGCCCGTCCCGGTATGGGTAAAACAAGCTTTGCGTTAAACCTTGCCCGTAATATTGCTATATGCGGCAGTAAAAAGGTTGTAATGTTCTCGCTCGAAATGACAAAGGCTCAGCTTGCCGAAAGAATACTCGCAACGGAAGCAAGGGTCGACGTAAAGAAAATGCGTTCGGGCGAATTTGATGATGCCGACTGGCAGCGTATGGGTGTTGCGATAGAATCGCTTGTAAACTGTGAGCTGTATTTTGACGATACTTCTACAATAACAGTGCCCGAAATGAAGGCAAGAATACGCCGTATGCGTGACGTTGACGCGGTTGTTGTCGATTACCTTGGTCTTATCAAGTCAGAAAAGGATTACGGCGCACAGCGTGTTCAGGAGGTTTCGGATATTACCCGTAACCTTAAGCTTATGGCAAAGGACCTCAATATTCCCGTTATCGTTTGTTCACAGCTCGCCAGAGTTACCGAGGGTAGGGGTAAATCCCACCGTCCGATGCTGGCTGACCTGCGTGACTCGGGCTCAATCGAGCAGGATGCCGATATAGTCCTTATGCTCTACAGACCGTTTTACTATATTAATGAAAAGGACGGTCCTCTTACCGAAGAGGATCTCGCCAAGAAGAACGAGGCTGAGCTTATCATAGCCAAAAACAGACACGGCTCGCTTGAAACCGTGCCTCTGCATTGGAACGGTGCGTTCACTCTGTTCTCAACGGCGGAAAAAACACGTAATGAAGATTAAAGCAATCCGTGCAATCGAGCGTCATCAGATGCTTCACCCGGGGGATACCGTTCTGGTTGCCCTTTCGGGCGGAGCAGATTCGATGGCGCTTCTTCACGTTTTATACTCGCTTAAAGACGAATATAATATAGGAATTGTCGCCGCTCACTTCAACCACGGCATCCGCGGTGAGGAGGCAAAGCGTGACGAAAAATTCTGCGTTGAGGTGTGTGAAAATCTTGGCGTTCAGCTTTTTGTCGGCTCGGCGGATGTTCCCGCACTGGCAAAGGAAAAGGGTATGGGTGTTGAAGAGTGTGGCAGAAAAGAACGCTATGCATTTTTTGAAACAGTCGCACCCAAAGCTAAAGTTGCAACAGCACACACTCTTTCCGACTGCGAGGAAACCTTTCTTTTCAACCTTGCAAGAGGTGCTTCGCTTAAAGGGCTTGGCTCAATTCCACCCGTCAGGGATAATATCATCCGTCCGCTTATTTACTGCTCAAGGGATGATGTTGAAAAATATTGCGCTGATAACACAATACCGTTTGTTACAGACAGCACAAATTTAAGCGATGAATATACCCGAAACGGCATCAGACACAATATTGTGCCGCAACTCAAAAAAATCAATCCGTCCTTCGACTCCGCTTTTGAAAGATGCTTGTCGAATCTCCGTGAGGACGAGGAACTTCTCGATACCCTTTCTTCTTCCGTGCTTGAAAACGCAAAAACGGAAAAAGGTTGGCTGGCGGAAAATCTCAATTCCGTACATCCCTCGCTTAAAAGAAGAGCTGTTGCAAAAATAATCGAAGAGCTTACAGCTGAAAAGCCTCAGGCACACCATATAGAGACTGTGTGTGATATTCTTTATCATGGCGGCAGTACGCAGATTCTTACGGGTATTTCGCTTTGCGTTTATAACGGCGTGCTTGCAAAGGAAGAAGCCGAAGCGGAAGAATGGGCGCAGGCTTTTGTTTCGGGCGAGAATTTTTTGCCGTATGAAACGGTGATTTCGTTCTTTTATGACAAAATTGACAAAATAAATATACAAAAATTTAACAAACAACTATTGGCTAACGTAATAGATTATGATAAAATAAAAGGAGTGCTGATTTTCAGTTCAATTAAACCGGGCGACAAAATCCGTCCGAAGGGCAGGGGAGTTACCAAACAGCTCCGCCGTATTTTTAACGAAAATCACGTTCCGCCGTTTTACCGCAACCGCATTTCCGTACTGCGTGACGATGGAGGTGTTGTGTGGGTCAGCGGTGTCGGTGCAGACGAAAGAGTGAGCGCCGATGAAAATACAGAAAAGTTTCTTGTTCTTGAAACTAAAGGAGAAGAAAAATATGAAAAATGATATACAGTCCGTTCTTTTTTCAGAGCAGGAACTGGAGGCGATTGTAAAACGTCTCGGTGCACAGATAACGGAAGACTACAAAGGAAAGAATCTTCTGCTCGTGAGCATACTCAAGGGCTCTGTTGCTATTATGGCAGACCTTATGAGAAGCATAGACCTTCCTTGCCGTATAGATTTTATGGCGGTTTCCAGTTACGGCTCGGGCATAAACAGCTCGGGAAATGTTAAAATTATTAAGGACCTCGATATTTCGCTTGAGGGCTATGACCTTCTTATTGTAGAGGATATCCTTGACAGCGGCAGAACACTCAGCTCGCTTATGGAAATTCTTTCCACAAGAAAGCCGAAGAGTATTGAAATCTGTACGCTGTTCGATAAGCCCGAACGCCGCGAGGCGGACGTGTATGCAAAGTACATAGGTGCTTGCGTTCCCGATGCATTTATCGTCGGATACGGTCTGGATTACGATGAAAAGTACCGTAATCTGCCCTATGTCGGCGTACTCAAGCCCGAAGTTTACGAAAACAAGTAAAATTCAATTTTCAGATATAATCAAGGAGTGAAAAAATGGACACAAAGAAGTTAAAAAGCTTTTTGCCCTACCTCATTATTCCGGTTGTAATTATCGGTCTTGCCTTCTATTTCGTTACTTCTTCAACAGAAAGCACAAAGGTAAAGTATTACGAGGTTGTGGCAAAATTCCAGGCGGGCGAGGTAACGGAATATACCCTTAACCTCAGCTCGGGCGCACTTGTTTACTACGAGGAGGGCGAGAAAGCCCCCAAGAAGTACACTGTGCCGAACGTAAATCTGTTCCTTGAGGACGTTCATTTTGACGTAATGGAACACAACAAGGCTAACCCCGATTCTCCTGTAAAGGTAGAGCTTGAAAAGGGCGCGGAGAATTCCTGGCTGCTTCAGGTGCTGCCCACAATTATTCTTATGGGCGTGCTTGGTGTACTTATGTTTGTTATGGTACGCCGTATGGGTCAGACCTTCAATAACGAAACCAACAAGACCCTCAGCTTCGGTAAGGCGAGAATCAAGAACGCCAAGGACGAAAAGCGTAAGGCAACCTTTGCCGACGTTGCAGGTGCAGACGAGGAAAAGCAGGAGCTTGCCGAAATTGTTGAGTTCCTCAAGGACCCCCAGAAGTTTAATGACCTCGGTGCACGTATTCCTAAAGGCGTTCTGCTCGTAGGCCCTCCCGGTACAGGTAAAACTCTTCTTGCCCGTGCTGTTGCAGGTGAGGCGGACGTTCCTTTCTTCTCGATTTCGGGTTCCGACTTCGTTGAAATGTACGTCGGTGTCGGTGCATCACGTGTAAGAGATTTGTTTGACCAGGCAAAGAAGAATTCCCCGTCAATTATTTTCATAGACGAAATTGATGCCGTAGGCCGCCACAGAGGCGCAGGTATGGGCGGCGGTCACGATGAGCGTGAGCAGACCCTCAACCAGATGCTTGTTGAAATGGACGGCTTCGGCGCAAACGAGGGCGTTATCATTATCGCCGCAACGAACCGCCCCGATATTCTTGACCCTGCTTTGCTCCGTCCGGGTCGATTTGACCGTCAGGTTACGGTAAACTATCCCGACCTCAAGGGCAGAGAGGAAATTCTCCACGTTCACGCAAAGGGCAAGCCCCTTGCACCGGACGTCGATTTGTCCGTGATTGCCCGCTCAACCGCAGGCTTTACGGGTGCAGACCTTGAAAACCTTCTCAACGAGGCTGCTCTTCTTACCGCAAGAATCAATAAGAAAGCAATCACGATGAAGGAAATCGAGGAAGCAACGGTAAAGGTTATTGTCGGTACGGAAAAGAAGTCCCACAAGATGAGCGACAAGGAAAAGCGTCTCACCGCCTACCACGAGGCAGGTCACGCAGTTGCAACCTTCAATCTTGAATCACAAGACCCTGTTCACGAAATTTCAATTATCCCCCGCGGTATGGCAGGCGGCTACACAATGTCCATCCCGAGAGAGGATAAAAGCTATACAACAAAGAACGATATGCTTGACAACATTGTTACGCTGCTTGGCGGTCGTGTTGCGGAAAAAATTGTTCTCGGCGATATTTCAACAGGTGCTTCAAACGATATTGAGCGCTCCACCTCAATTGCCAGAAATATGGTTACAAGGTACGGTATGAGTGATACGCTCGGTCCGATTTCCTTCACATCCGGTAATCACGAGGTATTCCTTGGCAAGGATTACGGTCAGACACGCAACTATTCCGAAAACGTTGCAGGCTCAATTGACAGCGAAATTGACGCTATCATTACTAACGCATACAGCCGTTGCGAAAAGATTCTCACCGATAACCTCGACAAGCTCCACAAGGTAGCAGAATATCTTATCGAAAACGAGAAGATGAGCGGTGAAACCTTTAAGCAGTATATGCTCGGCGAAGAGCCCAAGGCAGAAGAAGCCTCCGAGGTTGTTGCGCCCGAAATCACTACAGAAATAATTACAGAAGAATAATTCAGTTTTGCCGACATCGCATAGTGTGATGCCGGCAAAATGCGGTATAAAGAGAGGTAATAAAATGCCCAAGAAAGCAGAATACGGAGTAGAAAGCATAACCTCCCTCAAGGGTGCGGACAGAGTCCGTAAGCGTCCTGCTGTTATTTTCGGCTCGGACGGTCTTGAGGGCTGTGAGCACTCCATTTTTGAAATTATCTCAAACTCAATAGACGAGGCAAGAGAGGGCTACGGCGAAAAAATCGTCATAACCCGTTTCTCCGACGGCTCTGTTGAAGTACAGGACTTCGGCAGAGGTATTCCCGTTGACTACAACCCCAAGGAGAAAAAGTTCAACTGGGAGCTTGTCTTCTGCGAACTTTACGCAGGCGGTAAGTACGACACCAACGACGGCGGCAGCTACGAATATTCTCTTGGACTCAACGGTCTAGGTCTTTGCTCAACTCAGTATGCTTCCGAGTATATGGAGGCTGAAATAAAAACGGGCGGCTACCGCTACGAGCTCAAGTTCAAAAAGGGTAAGCCCGTTGGTAAAATGCTCAAAGAGGAATACACAAAAAAGGATACGGGTACGAGAATCAAGTGGAAGCCCGACCTTGACGTTTTTACCGATATCAACGTACCGCTTGACTACTTCCAGTCAACCCTCAAGCGTCAGGCAATAGTTAACGCAGGTGTACGCTTCATCCTCAAAAATCAGAAGGGTCACACCGCTTCCTTTGAAACCTACGAGTATCTTTACGAAAACGGTATCAAGGACTATGTTGACGAGCTCGGCGGCGAAGAGGCTATGAGTGCCACACAGTTCTGGACTGCGGAGCGTGTAGGTCGTGACAGAGAGGACCAGAAGGACTACAAGCTCAAAATCAACGCTGCTCTGCGCTTCTCCAACAAAACGCAGGTCAAGGAGTACTACCACAATTCAAGCTGGCTTGAATACGGCGGCGCACCCGACAAGGCGGTAAGAAGTGCCTTCGTTTCGTCAATTGATGCGTACTTAAAGCAGAATGGCAAATATTCCAAAACCGACCCGAAGGTCAGCTTTCAGGATATTGAGGACTGTATGATTCTTGTAATCTCCTCGTTCTCAACCCAGACCTCCTACGAAAACCAGACAAAGAAGTCTATCAACAACAAGTTTATTCAGGAAGCTATGGCTGAATTCTTCCGCCGTCAGCTTGAAATTTACTTTATCGAAAATAAGCTTGAGGCAGAGAAAATCTGCAACCAGGTGCTTATAAATATGCGCAGCCGTGTCAAGGCTGAAACCACAAGGCAGACAATCAAAAAGAGCCTGCAGACCAGCAACGATATGGCAAACAGAGTTCAGAAGTTTGGCGATTGCAGAAGCAGAGACGTCAGTATGCGTGAGCTTTTTATCGTTGAGGGTGACTCAGCATTGGGTGCCTGTAAGCAGTCAAGGGACTCGGAATTCCAGGCAATCATCCCCGTAAGAGGTAAAATCCTCAACTGCCTAAAGTGCGAGTATGACAGAATCTTCAAGAGCGATATCATAACCGACCTTATCAAAGTCCTCGGCTGCGGTATTGAGGTAAAAGGCAAAATGGCAAAGGATCTGGCATCCTTCAACCTTGAAAATTTAAGGTGGAATAAGGTTATTATCTGTACCGATGCCGACGTTGACGGCTTCCAGATAAGAACACTTATCCTTACTATGATTTACCGCCTTATGCCCACTCTTATTGAAGAGGGCTACGTTTTCATTGCGGAATCGCCGCTTTACGAAATTACCTATAAGGACGAAACCTGGTTTGCCTACACCGAAAAGGAAAAGGCAGACGTATTAGCCGAGCTTGAGGGCAAGAAGTTTACAATCCAGCGCTCAAAGGGTCTTGGTGAAAACGATGCGGACATGATGTGGCTTACAACAATGAATCCTGCCACACGCCGCCTTATTAAGATTGAGCCCGATATGGCACAGGCTATGTCGGAAAAATTTGAGCTTCTGCTTGGAGATAACCTTGCAGGCAGAAAGCAGTATATTGCAGAAAACGGCCACCTCTATATTGATATGGCCGACGTAAGCTGAGAAAGGGGAGAGGACTAATGGCTAAGAAAAAGCAGGATAAACAGCCCAAAAGCGAAATCAACCCCAATGCCCATATTCTCGGCGCAGGCGAGGTTGTAAACCAGCGTATTACCGATACGCTTGAGGTCAACTATATGCCGTACGCCATGAGCGTTATTATGTCCCGTGCAATCCCCGAAATTGACGGCTTGAAGCCTGCCCACAGAAAGCTGCTTTTTACGATGTAGAAAATGGGTCTTCTTAACGGCGGCAGAATAAAGTCA
>JAZOMP010000043.1:0-4201 GCA_045654045.1 Acutalibacteraceae bacterium | reverse complement strand
TAATCGGCAAAATAATTGGGCATCGTTTTGATCTCTCGCTCAATTCGATCAAGATCGGCTCCTTCTTCTGCTACAACAAAACACTCTCTTGTGTGCTTTTCTCTTGTTGTCAGCTCGGGGTTTGCGCCGCTTCTTACTGCTTCAAGTGCTGCCTCAACGGGTACTGTGTACTGCTTGCCGTCTGCAACGCCTTCAACACGGCGGATTGCATCGGAATGGCCCTGGCTTACGCCCTTGCCCCAGAAAGTGTAATCCTTGCCGTCGGGCAGGATTGCACCGCCGTAAAGACGGTTGAGCGAAAACATACCGGGGTCCCAGCCGACGGAAATCATAGCAACCTTTCCGCTTGCCTGAGCCGCCTTGTCTACGTTGTCAAAATGCTCGGGAATTTTTGCGTGGGTGTCAAAGCTGTCTACAACGTTGAAAAGCTTAGCAAGAGCAGGTGTCTGCTCGGGCAGGTCGGTTGCACTGCCGCCGCAGATAATCATAACGTCTATCTTATCGGTCATTTTTTCGGCATCCTCTGTTTTGTAAACAGTAACACCGGGTGTGTTGATTTTAACGGTTGCAGGGTCTCTGCGCGAAAAAACGGCAACAAGCTCCATATCTTTGTTCTGCTTTATTGCGTTTTCAACGCCTCTGCCGAGGTTGCCGTAGCCGTAAATACCGATTCTTATCATTTTAAAAAGCGCCTCCGTAATAAAATTACAAGCAAAAATATAACATAATAAACAGTAATATTCAATAACAAATTTTATAAAAGTTTCAGGTAATTTATCAAACAAAATGGGGCATATCACAGCCTTGCGATATGCCCCAACATTTACACTATAACAAATTGATCGGCATATTGTCAATAGAATGTGGAAAACTTATGTGCATATTTACTACAAATCTGCGAACTGCACAATTAATTGCACAAAAAGTTGTACAAAATTGCGTCTTGCAAAACCGAAATTTCTGTGTTATTGTATAGACACAGAGGGGTGATACCAATGAACAGGTAAAAACCTGAAGGCTCAATAAACTCAGAGCTTTAAGCTGAAAAATTTATATAGATTTAAAGATTAAACCTGAAAACAAAAATCTGAAATAATTTGTTAAAGGAAAAAATCTGAACCTTCTGAAAAACAAAAACTGCAGGAACAAACAAACTTTAAACTCAGCTTAAGGTTAATACAAACAGAGTAAAACGAGCCGCAGCTACGGCCTTCATAAAAAAACGAAAGAATCCAAAACAGCATCAAGGGTATCTTGCTTACAAGATAATAAAACCGAAAATGAGTGTATGAAAAAAGGATTGTAAAAACGAAAAAAGAAGGTCGGACGATATAACAGAAAGAGAGGTAAACAAAAGATGTTAGATACTAAGAACGAACAGAAATAACCCTTAACCTTTGTGTAAAGAAACAATGGTTAAGGGTTATTTCAATTTATGGGGGAAATTTTATGAATACAAATATTTAAGGCTGTCAGATGAGTGACAGCCTTGTTTTTTTATTCTGCGTTTTTGCTTTTCTTTTGCTTCAGTGCCCACCTTACAATGAACACAACCGCTATAACGGGCACTATACAAAGCACCGCCTTGAGCAGAAGCTCCATAGGGAAAATTTCGTAAATTCTGTCGCCCACAAGGGTGAAGGCTATAACTCTGGGAGCAATGCCGAGCACGGAAATAAGCATATAGCGTATAAAGGGAAGCTTTATTGAGCCGAGGAAAAGGCTTGCAAAATCAATCGGGAAAACGGGGAGCAGACGGATTACGAAAAGCGAGGAAAACTTTGATTTGTCCTGCATGTTCAGCAGCTTTTCTCCGCCCTTTGCTTTCTTGATAAGCTTTTGCACGTATTCGCCGCCGAGTGTTCTGCCAAGCCAGTAGGTAACAGCTACCTCAAGTGCAATACCGCAGATACTTATAAAAAGTGCAGTTGTAAGGTCGAACGCCATACCCACCGAAACGTAAATGAGCATTGCCGGAATTACAAAGGTAAAGCCCTTGAGCACGAAAATTCCCATACCGACAAGTATTGCCGCCGCCTCACCGGGTGCGGCTTCAACTATTTTACGTACGTCAATGTTAACAAGGCGGTCGTAATTTATCAGCACAAGTGTAAAAAGCACCGCCAGCACACCGAGCCTTAGCACGAGCGGCAGAACTTCTTTTTTTACAAAATTCTTATCCAAAACTTTTACTTCCTCAATTTATATTATCAAGCATAGATTATAATATTAACCCCTTCTTTTTGTCAACAGTTTTGAAAGCTCAACCGAAACAGTAATGAACAGACTTAATGCCGCTACCGTCAGCCATTGTACGGCGGTGAGCGGTACGGTGTCAAAAATACTGCAAAGCGGAGCTACAGAGGCAACTGCAACCTGCAACGCAAGGCATATCAGCAGAGCGGCATTCATTTTACCGTTGCCAAAGGGCCCGATTTTAAAAAGTGACTGCTCACTTCGGGAATTGAGTGCGTGCAAAAGCTCGGTTATGCTAAGCGTACAGAAGCATATTGTTCTTGCGGCTTCAAGCCCCCATATTAAATTCGCAACAACAAAGCCGAGCAGGGCAGGCGCACCGACTAACATACCCTCAATTGCAATATCAAACCAGCCGCCGCGGGTGAAAAGCCCCTTTTTCGGGTCAACGGGCGGTCGCTTCATTATGTCGGGCTCTATTCTTTCCGTGCCGAGTGCCATTCCGGGCAGAGAGTCGGTAACCAGATTTGTCCACAAAAGCTGAATAGGTAACATCGGCGCCGGCAGCCGCATAATTCCGGCAAAAAGAATGAGCATAATTTCACCTATGTTACTGCTTATCATAAAACGGATAACTTTTTTTATGTTGTCGTAAATTCCTCTGCCCTCACGCACGGCACGAACGATAGTGGCAAAATTATCGTCGGCAAGGACTATGTCTGCCGCACCCTTTGCAACCTGTGTGCCGCTTCTGCCCATTGCACAGCCTATGTCTGCCGCCTTGAGCGCAGGTGCATCGTTTACGCCGTCGCCCGTCATTGCGGTAATTTCGCCGTTTGCCTGAAGTGCACGCACTATTCTTACCTTGTGCTCGGGGCTCACACGGGCAAAAACACGTATGCTTTTTACCTTTTCCTTCAGCTCGTTATCGTTAAGAGTATCAAGCTGACTGCCCGTTAAAACGGCTGAATTGTCCTCGGTAAGACCCAGCCTTTTTGCAATTGCAAGAGCGGTTTTCGGGTTGTCGCCCGTAATCATAACGGGTGTGATTCCTGCCTGTCGGCATTCTTTTATAGCCTGTACGGCTTCCCTTCTTTCAGGGTCTTCAATGCCGATAAGTCCGATAAAATTAAGGTTAGTTCTGTCTGCTTTTTCGGCTTCGGTTATCTCTTTTGCCGCAACGGCAAGCACTCGCAAGCCGTCCTGCGCTGAAAGGTCGTTGTAAAAATTTGCGTTGCCGGCACCTGTGCAAAGCGGAAGCACTCTTTCGGGTGCACCCTTGGTTATGAAATATTTTTTCGTGTTTATTTTCACCGTAACGCTCATCATTTTGTCGGTTGAGTTGAACGGAATTTCGTGCAGCCTTTCGCCCTGCTTTTGGACAGAATATTTTTTGGCGGCGGTGACAATTGCCTTTTCCGTCGGCTCGCCCGAAGCGTCGGTAGCGTTACAGCAGAGTGCGGCAAAGCCTAAAATTTCTTTGGCTTTTTCGCTATAAAAATCCGTCTCACCGTTTGCCGAATAAAGGCGGCACACGGTCATTTTGTTCTGTGTTAGCGTACCCGTTTTGTCCGAGCAGATATAGGTGGCGCTTCCCAACGCTTCAACTGCCGTAAGCTTTCTTACTATAGCTTTTGCTTTTGCCATCCTGCCAAGCCCCGAGCTTAAAACAATAGTTACAACTGCAGGCAGACCCTCGGGAATAGCGGCAACGGCAAGGCTTATTGCCAGCATAAAGCTCGCAAGCAGACCGTCGTGCCTTATCATACCCATTGCAAAAACAAGCAGACATATTGCAACCGCACCTATTCCGAGCACCCGGCTGATTTTTTCAAGACGGAGCTGCAGGGGCGTTTGCGGCGACTTTTCTTTGCCGAGCATATCCGCAATTTTTCCTATCTGCGTGTCCATACCCGTTGCGGTAACTATTGCCTTGCCGTGTCCCGTGAGTACGGTAGTTGAAGCAAAAACGCAGTTTTTTCTTTCGGCAACGGGTGTGTCCTTT
>JAZOMP010000042.1:0-17277 GCA_045654045.1 Acutalibacteraceae bacterium | reverse complement strand
GAGAAAAACAAGCTTATCTCTTTGAGAACTGGGGTGCACGACGTGCGCCCTTGAGACCGTACTTCTTTCTTTCCTTCATTCTCGGGTCACGAGTGAGGAAGCCTGCCTTCTTGAGTACGGGACGAACGGAATCGTCGTACTCAAGGAGAGCACGGGAAAGACCGTGACGGATTGCACCTGCCTGGCCGGAAACACCGCCACCGCTTACGCGGCAGATGATGTCGAACTTCTCGGTTGTGCCGGTGAGCTCGAGGGGCTGGCGAACAATGAGCTTGAGTGTATCAAGACCGAAGTAATCGTCGATTGAACGGTCGTTGATGATGATTTTACCTGTACCTGCGTAAACACGTACACGTGCTACAGACTGCTTTCTGCGGCCTGTACCATAGAAATAAGGATTAGTTTCGTACATTATTCATTTGCCTCCCTTCGATTAAAGAGCCCACTCTTCGGGCTTCTGTGCTGCGTGCTTGTGCTCTGCGCCCTTGTAGATACGAAGGCGGCCAAGTGCGTTGCGGCCGAGAGTGTTGTCCGGAATCATACCCTTGACAGCGAGCTGCATAGCAAACTCGGGCTTTGTCTTCATAAGGGTGCTGTACTTAACTTCCTTCATGTTACCGATGTAACCTGTGTGGTGGTAGTACATTTTCTGGTTGATTTTGTTACCTGTGAGAATTGCCTTCTCAGCGTTAATGATGATTACATGATCGCCGCAATCAACATTGGGTGTGAAGATAGCCTTGTGCTTACCGCGAAGAAGAACAGCGGCCTGAGCAGCTACCTTACCCAGAGGCTTGCCTGCAGCGTCAAGAACATACCAGCTGCGTGTGATTTCGCCTGCTTTGGGCATATAAGTTGACATTAGCTTTTCCTCCGAATTAAGATTTTTTATTTCATTGCTCGAATATACTACCATATGACAAAACCGTTGTCAACACTTATTTTCAAAAAAATTAATTTAGCAAACGCAAGCTCTGTTTTTCTCTTGTTTTCTCGTTTTCTCATACGATTTGCTCACTTTTAATTTTTCAAAAAGTTTGTCAACTCTTACAAATACAAAGCTGTTTTTTCGTCGTTATGGCAAATTTACAGCCTTCGTTGCAAACTGCAACCCGTGTAAACATATTCAATGCATCATTCTCCCTGACCTATTCCCGGACAACAATGCCTTGCTTTGCAGCAGCTGTTGACGGTATTGGCAGTCATCAGGTCTGTGCGTCTGCCTGCCATAGGCTGCACAATATAATTGACATATATGTGTTCAGGTAATATAATTACATTATATGTATTCAGAATTAAATTCATGCAATCAACCAAATGTATCGGAGGAATAGCTTATGAGTTCTCTTGTATCGTTTTTTAACTCAATTAATCCGCGCTACATCATGCCGTTTTTCACGGCCCTGAGCGTGGTACTGACCTCGGTTTTTTCCGTCTTTATTCCCGCCGAGCCGCAAGGACATATTTTTACTCCGCCCGTTGAGACGGACATTACTGCAGAAACCTTTGAAATTACCGACGAATACGTTATCGTTGTTTCCGACACGGCAAGCGAAGCGGAAATTACCGCCGCCAATCTGCTCAAAGACACTTTTGAAGAAATTAACGGAACACAGCTTGATATAATCACCGACAGCTCGGATAAAGCCGAAAAAGAAATTGCAATAGGCAAAACCGACAGAGAATACGATGATGCGGTTGATTATGCAGCTCTAGGCGACGAAGGCGTTTGCATAAAAACTGAAGGCGATGACATTGTCATTACAGGCGGAGAAAAACGCGGAACACTTTATTGTGCCTACACCTTCCTTGAAGAATATTTCGGCTACCGCAGATTCACACCTGACCTGACTGTTGTTCCCAAAGCGGAAAAGCTTCTTGTTCCCGAAGAGATTGATTACTTTTATGTTCCGCCCTTCATGTACAGACAGACTGATTGGTATCCCGGCAGCAACAGCGAATACAAGGTTGCAAACCGACTTAACAACGGCACTATGGCAGATGCTGTCGGCGGCGGTGTTGAATACGCAGGTCCGTTCTGCCACACGTTTTCAAGCCTTGTTCCAACTTCGCTTATCGAAACCGAGCCCGAACTTTTTGCACTAGGTGTTCAGAACGGCGAAAGAACAACAGACCAGCTTTGCCTGACCAATCCGAAAACCCTTGAAATCGCAAAAGCAACGGTGCGTGAGTGGCTGGCCGCCAACCCTGACGCCGCCTTTGTTTCCGTAACACAGAACGATAATTCCAACTACTGTGTGTGCGAGAATTGTGCAAAAATCGATACCGAGGAAGGCAGCCACGCCGGCACGATGATACGCTTTGTAAATGCAATTGCAGACGATATCAGGGAGGATTATCCCGACGTACTCGTTGACACCTTTGCATATACCGACGGCTACACAAGACAGGCACCTAAAATCACCGTTCCGAGAGACAATGTCGTTATCCGCCTTTGCTCAATCGAGTGTAAGTTTTCCGCGCCTATGGACAGCGGCTACTCCGAGGACAACGAGGAGTTTCTGCAAGATTTAAAGGACTGGTCCGCAATAAGCGACCACCTTTTCGTCTGGGATTACACAACCGATTACAACAGCTTACTCAGTCCCTTCGGAAACTTCGGTGCAATTCAGCGCAATCTTCAGATTTTTGCCGAGAACGATGTTATCGGCGTATTTGAAGAAGGCGCCAGCGGCACGGCTGCCAATGGTGAATTTGCAGAGCTTCGTTCTTATATGCTCGCTCGCCTTATGTGGAACCCCTATCAGGACGTTGATAAGCTGATGTACGATTTCTGCGAAGCCTATTACGGCGCAGGCTATCAGCACATAATTGATTTCATAAACGGTATTGACGAAAACAACGGATTTGGCTTCAACATAATTCAGTACTGGCTCGTATTCCCGGAGCACGTAACTATGGAATACGGTATGGGCTGCTTTGATAAATACTACTCCATGAGCGTTCTTAACATTGACAATAAAACACTCAAGGAATATGACGAACTGTGGGAAAATGCGATTTCCGAAGCAGAGACCGAGTGGCAGAAGGAAAACGTAAAGCGTTCACAGATTTGCTGGCGATACTGGAAAGCCAACTTCAAGCGCGGCGAATTTTCCGCCCTTAATGAGTCAAAGCGACTTACCGAAAACGAAAAGTTCTATAACGATTTGTTGTATTTCAATATTTCGTCGCTTATGATTGCCAACGCAAGACATACCGGCCGTCTTACCGACACTCCCGATTTCAAAGCCGTTCCCGCCGAATGGGTTAAAAGTAAATAAACCTTTTCTGCTAAAAACAATGCACCAAACGGCACAATAAAGATATAAATCAAGAATAATTGAGGCGTACAATGAATTCTTTAAATTTGTTTTTCAGTTATGGCCATGAAGATAAAAGCAAGCTGATTGTCGATCTTATTAAGAAACGAATAGAAGAAAGATCTCATAAGGTCTATATAGACGAAAAAATCCGAGCCGGAAGAGATTGGCGAAGAGAACTTGGTGAGGCAATAGGCAATTCCGACGGAGTTTTAGCGTTTCTTTCAAAACATGCAGTGCGAACAGAGAACGGCTCTCCCGGCGTGTGTTTGGATGAACTTTCCATAGCTATATGCATTCCGGAAGTAGTAGTTGTTACCATTTTATTAGAGCCGGAAAATGAGGTTAATGCGCCAACAACAATCTCCGCTATTCAGCGAGTGGATATGAGCGATTGGCGAGAGAAATACGAAATCGGCGGATGCGTTTTTGAAGAATATTTCAATTCCAAATTTGCTATCATAACAGAAATCATTGAAAGCGATTATACTTTTGAATTTCACGGAGAAATTGAGGGCTTAAGAAAATCCTTGACACCGGATACCGGAAGAAGCAGATACAATCAATTGATCAGTAAACCAATGATTGGTAGGGAATGGTTGATCGATATCGTAAAACATTATACAGAAGAGCGAAACAGAAAAAGGTTCTTTTGTATTTACGGTGAACCCGGCTACGGAAAAAGTCATTTTATTGCACAGATAATGCACTATAATCCACAGGTTGTTGCAGGATACTTTTTTGAATGGAGTGCACAAAATGCAAATTCCATACAAACTTTTATTTGCACAATTGCATTTCAAATGGCCACAATGTTGCCTGATTACAGAGCAGCTTTGATTAAAAGACTAAAAGAAAACGGATATTATTTGTCCGTTGGCGAAGACGATAAACAAACCTTAACTAATATAGACAGGTTAAAAAAACAAAATGCAATTAAGCTGTTTGATTTTTTAATTTCCGATATTATTCTTATTGATGGGCACAGAGAACATATTATAGCCATTGACGGTGTGGATGAAGCTCAATTTAACGGAAGAAATCCACTCGTAGATTTGCTTTGCAGTGAAGCAGTAAAAAAATTGCCGCCATGGTTAAAAATATTATTAACAACCCGTAACGAAATGGGAATATGCCTTAAACTTCAGGGGATAGATGCAGAAATAATCAATCTTGAACAAGAAGAAAGCAAAAACGATATCAGGCGCTATTTATTATACAGGTTAGACAAATACATAGAGGAAGGTTTAATTTCTGATAGTACTCTCAACTGGATATGTGAGCGATGTGAAAACACATTCATATTCGCAGAAAGACTTTGCGAAGCTTACGAAAAAGATCACACCGTTTTATCAGACTTATCAACGCTCCCCTGCACTGTTAAAGGTTTATATTTTAATTATTTCGAGCGTTTGTTTAGCAACAGCACATATGAGGAAACAAGAAAAAAGTTTTCTGTGTTAGTTGCAAACAACGGCGAAATATCTGAAACTATGTTTTGTAAAATTTTAGATTTAGATACAGCAATGCTAGCTGAATTTTTGGAGAATATGCGATCATTTGTAAAAATAATCACATATGATTATGGCAGAAAAATAGCTTTTTTTCACAAAACTATAAGTGAATGGATAGTCGTTCCCAAGGATGCAGGGAAATACACCGTAAACCCCGATATAGGAAAAGATCTTATTATGGCTTTTTGCAAAAACAGCATTAACCTGTTAAAATCATCCGAATTCACATGGGGATTCGACGGAAAAAAGCCTGTTTTGACTTACGAAACATTAAGATTTATATATGATAAAGTTTCCGAAGAAGGAACATATGAGCTAAAGATGGATATGCAATGTGATTTAAAGTTTCTTTATTATCTTCAATTGTCTGCATATCAAAACTCATGTTTGACTTTTTCGGAGGAAATTCATAACAAAATAAAAACAAACTACTCTTATTTATCTACCGCTAAAAAAAAGGAGAACGAAAAATATTATATTGGCTCATTTTTTCTTGAGGCTGAAAATAAAATCGCTAAAGAAAGTGATGACGCATTAGAACTTTTTGTAAAAGGTCAAGAAGAATATGCTGACTTTTTAAAAAATGAACCTGCATTACACAGTATGGTTGAAAGCAACATATGTTTTTTATTAAGGAAAGAAAAGCCCCAAGAGGCTGCCGAGAGATTAGCTGTGCATCTAGAAAGTTTACAAAATTTGGATTTTCCTGAAAAATATTTTAAGCTGGCAATTACCAACTACATACTCAGCATTATAGCTTATGATCTTGAGAAATATGATGAATCACTTAGACATGCTCAACTAGCTATAGATATTTCAAAAGGATTTCTGGAAGAACCTGAAAAATTGTGTGTGTTGGTTTACAATCAGATAGGTAGTTGTTTTCAGAAAATGAGTGAACAAGCCGAAACTCTTGACAAGAAAAAAGAGCTTGTTGCTAAACAGAGAGAGTATAAAGAAAAATCTCTTAAAGCTCGTCGGAAAGTATATGGAAAATACAGTAGATATACAGCACTGGCATACGACTACATGGCAAGAGCTATCTTGGATTACAGCAGAGTATATAATATTCAATTATCCGAGCAAGCTTTCGAACATGTCGAAAATGCCTTGAAAATTTTTTCGTATGTGTTAGGAACGCAAGCACCACTTTATGCAAGAGCATTGCAAACCAAAGCTTTTTTGTACGAACATATAAACGATTTTTCAAATGCGTTAATATACCAGGAACAAGCTCTGGAAATTTTCAAATCTTACGGGGATTTGCAAAAATCGGCAAAAGAAAAAACGGAAACATATATCAGCAGAGTTTTGCAAAAAAGAGACGAACAAAACAAAAGCTGAAAACCTAGTTCTACAAACTGTCAAACAGCACCAGAAAGTTTCCCAACACAAACAAATCAAAACTTACTCCCGAAAACAGAAAGCTCTATAACGGTATTTGTACCAAAAACAAAAGATTAAGCTCTAATTATTACAACCGCTTCATGAATGCTCTTGCACTGTGAAGCGGTTGTTTTTCATCTTTGCTTATCGGCAAGCTGATAAAACGCTACTGCGGAAGCGGCGGCAACATTGAGCGAATCGACACCGTGATACATCGGTATTTTCACAGTATAATCGCAGTCGGCTATAGTACGGTCGGAAAGACCGTCGCCCTCCGTTCCCATGATTACGGCGAGCTTTTCTTCGTTTGACAACCTTGAATCGTCAATAGAAAGAGAATTGTCCTTAAGTGCCATAGCAACGGTTTTAAAGCCGAGAGCCTTTATTTCATCAAGACTGTCCTCTGTCAGAAATGTCCATTCAATCTGAAACACGGTGCCCATACTCACCCTTGCGGCACGGCGGTACAACGGGTCGGAGCATCCGGGCGTGAGAAGCACCGCATCCATTCCGAGCGCTGCCGCTGAGCGAATTATTGCGCCCACGTTGGTCGGGTTCATAACCTTGTCCAGTATAACAATTCTTCTTTTGTTTTCACACAGTTCTCTTACATCGCGCAATGGCTTTCGCTTCATGGCACACAGCATACCTCTTGTAAGCTTGAAGCCTGTAAGCTGTGTCAGAACATCAAATTCCGCACAAAAAACAGGAACGTCCTGAATTCTGTCAAGAATCCGCTTGCCTTCACCCTCAATATGCTTTTTCTCCATAAGGCAAGAAACGGGTTCGTAGCCGGCATCTAGCGCACGTTCAATAACCTTCGGGCTTTCCGCTATAAACAAACCTTTTTCGGGGAACTCCCTGTTAAGTAACTGCACCTCACTCAAACGCGCATACACGTCCAGCTCGGGAGCAAGAAAATCCGCTATTTGCATAATATTACTCATAATATTCTCCATCACGTCAGTTGCAGACGAGTCTTTATTTGCTTTTTTCGCCATTGTATGCATTAGATTATATCACACACAAATCCCGAATTAAAGAGCCTTGAAATTTAAAAATGCAAAGCGCAACGGAAATCCCGAGAAAATGTATTCGTAAAGTCCCGTTTCCGGGGCTGATGCACGCACATTTCAACTGTTAATTTATTGATTTCAGTAACCTTATATGTTATAGTTTTAATATAAGTAAAAATCGCTGCACTCTGACGGTGCGACTGTTTTCGCAAACCAGTACTGCTAATCTGTAAAAAAACCTACGGAGGGAAAAATGAAGCTTATCCACTTATCCGACTTACATATCGGCAAGCGTGTGAATGAATTTTCAATGCTTGAAGACCAGGAATATATACTTACAAAAATCATCAATATTATTGATGACGAAAAGCCCGATGCATTGCTTATAGCAGGCGACGTTTATGACAAATCCGTACCGTCTGCCGAAGCAGTACAACTTTTTGACGATTTTCTCGTAAGGCTTGCAAAGCGCAACCTGCAAACCTTCATTATCAGCGGCAACCACGATTCTGCCGAGCGCCTTGCCTTTGGCGGCAGGCTGATGGATTCCAGCGGCATTCACCTTTCCCCTGTTTATGACGGCAAAGTTGAAGCAACAAGCCTTGAGGACGAAAACGGCAGAGTTGATTTCTATATGCTTCCCTTTATCAAACCCGTAAACGTTCGCAGATTTTTTGAGGAAGAAGAAATTGAAAGCTATACTGATGCAGTACGTGTTGCGGTTAATAATATGAAAATTGATGAAAACGTAAGAAACGTGCTTATCACCCACCAGTTTGTAACAGGAGCAGAAAGAAGTGACTCGGAGGAAGTTTCCGTCGGCGGCTCTGATAACGTTGATGCAAGTATTTTTGACAGCTTCGATTACGTTGCACTCGGTCACATTCACGGTCCTCAGAACATAGGCGTTGAAAGAATCCGCTACTGCGGCACTCCGCTGAAATATTCTTTCTCCGAAGCCAAGCACAAAAAGAGCGTAACCGTTGTTGAACTCGGCAAAAAGGGCGAGCTTGAAATACGTACGGTACCGCTTAGCCCGAAGCACGATATGCGTGAAATAAAAGGAACGTACGATGAAATCACCCTAAAGGAAAACTACGAAAACACAAACACAAAAGACTATATGCACATAACCCTCACCGATGAGGACGATATACCCGATGCAATGGGAAAACTGCGTTCGATATATCCCAACCTTATGAAAATTGACTACGACAACACACGCACAAGAACCAGCTCCACACTCGACACAATTGAAAATATCGAGCACCGGTCACCGCTGGATCTGTTCGCTGAATTTTACCAACAACAAAACGGTCAGGCAATGAGCGAAGAACAGCTTGCTTTTTCAAAGCAGCTTATCGAGAGCATACGGGAGGGCGAAAGATGAGACCTTTAAAACTTAAAATGTCCGCCTTCGGTCCTTATGCAGGTGTAACCGAAGTTGATTTTGAAACTTTAGGCACAAACGGGCTTTACCTTATCACCGGCGACACCGGTGCCGGCAAAACAACAATTTTTGATGCCATATGCTTTGCGCTTTACGGCACGGCAAGCGGCAGCCTGAGAGAAACCTCCATGCTCCGTTCAAAATATGCCGACCCTGAAACACCCACAGAGGTTGAACTGACCTTTCTTTATGAAGGCAAGAAATACACATTAAAGAGAAACCCCGAATACAAAAGAAAAGCCAAAAAGGGTGACGGCACAACAGACCAGAAAGCAGATGCCACGCTGATATATCCCGACGGCAGAGTAGTATCCAAAATCAAAGATGTAACAGCCGCCGTTACTGAAATTATGGGGGTTGACCGCAACCAGTTTTCACAGATTGCGATGATAGCTCAGGGCGATTTCAGAAAGCTCCTTGTTGCAAACACGGAAGAACGACAGGATATCTTCCGTAAGATTTTCAAAACAAATATTTACCGTGTCATTCAGGAAAGAATCAAGCAGGAGTATTCACTTGTTAAAAACGAATACGAGGCCGCTGAAAAGAGTGTTAAGCAGTATATCTCCGGCATTCTCTGTGACGAGGACAACGTCCTTTACCCCGACACGCAAAAGGCAGTCAAGGGCGAAATGATAATTGAAGATGTTGTAGAGCTTATCAACGCTCTTCTTGAAGCCGACAAGAAAGCTGATGCAAAGATACTGGCAGATACTGCCGAAACCGAAAAGATGCTTGAGGAAATTACAGGTGTGCTCGCCAAGGCTAATGAGCACGCAAAAGCAAAAACCGAACTGGAAAAATCTACCGTTATTTATCGGCAGAAAACCGAAAACTTTAAAGAGGTTGCCAAAACACTCGAAGCGGAAAAAACGAAGAAGCCTGAACAGGAAACAATAGCAAAACAGCTTGCAGTCATGGACTCAGAGCTGCCCCGATACGATGAATACGACCTGCTTCTCCGTAAAGTAAACTCACTTGACAAATCAATTGAAGATAACAACTCCTCACTCACAAAGCAGACGGAAACCGCCGAAAAGCTGACCGGCGTTATTAAAGCTATAAAAGCTGAACAAAAGGCTCTGGAAGGTGCAGGAGCGCAGAAAGAGAAGCTTTTACGCGAAAAAGAACGCCTTGAAGCCCAAAAGAAGGAGCTTTTGGCACTCGCCGCAAGCCTTATGACGCTTGAAAAAATGTACGCACAGTACGAAAAAGAGCAAAAGAATTATATTGCCACTGCACAAAAGGCAAGCGAAGCACAAACCGCCTACGCTGTAAAGTATAAAGCCTTTCTCGATGAGCAGGCAGGCATTCTCGCCCAAGAGCTTACCGAAGGTGTACCCTGCCCTGTATGCGGTTCAACTGTCCACCCGAAAACTGCGGTAAAATCCGCAAACGCCCCCACGGAAGCGCAGGTAAACGAGGCAAAAGCAAAGGCAGATATTGCCCAGAAAGCCGCCGCCGATTCAAGCTCCGTTGCAGGTGCTACAAAGGGTAAAATTGAAGTGCAGGAAGAAGCTGTTTACACTCAGCTTGAAAAGTTGCTTTACGAATCCGAGATTGAAGGTGCGGCTGATAAAACAAAAAATATAATATCCGAAACCGAAAATGAGCTTGTCTCACTCGAAAAGGCAATAGCCAACGAAGAATCAAACGCCAAACGCAAGGCTATGCTTGACGAGCAGTTACCCGTACGCGAAGAGCAGTTAAAGAAGTACGAAGCCGCCATAGCTGCGCTAAAAGAAAAGTCCGCTTCGGATATTACCGCAAAGACAGAAACGGAAAAGCAATGCAAATCTCTTGCCTCTAGCCTTAAATATGCCTCTAAGGCAGAGGCGGTAAAAGCCGCCGATTTGCTTCGCACCAAGCTTACTGCTATGCACTCTGCGCTTGAAAAAGCCGAAAACCTTTTCAGAGAATGTGAAAAGGAAATCACAGAGCTTGACGGTAAAATAAAACAGCTTAAAGCACAGATTTCAGATTATAAAGAAACCGATACCGAAGCTGCACAGGAAAAGAGAAATACCCTTCTCCTTCACAAAGCTCAGCTCGCCGAAAAGCACGAGAGCATACGCATACGCACGGACACAAACTCAAGAGCTCTTGCTAACATCAACACAAAATCAGCCGAGCTTATTGCAATAGGGAACAGAAGAACCAGCCTGAACGCGCTCAACAACACTGCCAACGGTAACATATCAGGCAAAGAAAGAATTGCGCTTGAAACTTATATCCAGATGACGTATTTCGACCGTGTTCTCGCCCGTGCCAACACACGCTTTATGAAGATGTCCGGCGGACAGTACGAATTAAAGCGAACTGAAACCGCAGACAACCACCGCAGCCAGAGTGGACTTGAGCTTTCTGTAAAAGACCACTACAACGGCTCACTCCGAAGCGTCAAATCCCTTTCCGGCGGCGAAAGCTTCAAGGCTTCGCTTTCGCTTGCTCTCGGTCTTGCCGATGAAATCCAGTACAATGCAGGCGGAATAAAGCTCGACACAATGTTTGTTGATGAGGGCTTCGGCTCACTTGATTCCGAATCGCTTTCGCAAGCATTCTCCGCTCTTGCAGAGCTTTCCGACGGCAACAGACTTGTCGGTATCATATCCCACGTTGCCGAGCTGAAAGAAAAAATCGATAAGCAGATTATTATTACCAAAGACAAAGCCGGAGGAAGCAAAGTCAGAATTTCTGTTTAAGAACACCTTACCACGGGTATCAGACTGCAGAATTCCGATATTGACTAATAACGCACAAGAGCCATGTTTATACGCTGAACATGGCTCTTCTTTTTTCATAAGACGAATTTTCCGACTGTTGCCAAGTTTATTCAGGTATGATACAATTATTATATATATCGGGGAGTTGATAATATGGCAAAAATAACGACCGTAAAAACACACGAAAGCGGTATTGCTCTGGGCGGTATAGGAGCAGGCAGCGTTGAGCTTCTGCCCGACGGCGAATTTCACTTCTGGCAGATTGCCAATCCGCCGAGGGTTACGCGGGTTTGCTTTGAGGATAAGGTAGATGACGGCGAGAGCAGCACGGGTGCGCTTTCTTTTTATGTGCGTGAAAAGAAGGGCGATGGTAAGCCTGTTGTGCGAAAGCTTGGTATGAAAACCGATGCCGATGATTTCAGTTACCGAATGTTTGCCTGGAATAAGCCTGTGGAAAGAATAGATTTCGACGGCAGATTCCCGATGTGTGACCTTGACTATAGCGACAGCGCTCTTTCCTGCAAACTGCACCTTCGTGCGGTTTCTCCCTTTGTCCCATTTAATTCCTACACTTCATCCACACCGGGATTTTATATGGATTTTACCGCCGAAAACCCCACAGACAGCGACCTTGAAATAAGTCTTTTAGGTACGCTTGTGCCCGACTTTGCCAACAAAGCCGAGGGTAATGTCAACACGCTCCACACCGTAGGAAACGGATATGCCATACATATCAGCCCTGCGAGCAAAACGGATTCACCCTGCTGCGGCGACGTTTGTCTTTCCGTAAACGGTGATGGCGAGAAGTCCTATATTACGGCGGATTACTACCGTTTCTTAAAGGAGTTTATAGCCGATTCAAGGCTTGGTATAACGCAGGAATCCGTACTGTTCGGCTTCAGAAAAAACGGCAGCCTTCCCGATACCGTAATCGGAACAAAGCCCGGGCCGCTGCCCGGAGATTTAACCTCGCTAAGCGATGACGAGCTTTATAAGCTGTGTGAAGAATTCAAAAAATACCCTTACGTTGCTTCAATCCTCAGCCGTATTTTATACTGCAAGCCCGACTTCCTTGCTTCAAGAGAAAACAAAATCTTTTTCCTTGACAATTGCTACAACCGCAACAAAAGAAGGGGCGAGGATTTCGGCGGCTGTGCCCTTTGCTCAAAGCTTACTCTTAAACCGGGCGAAAAGAAAAACGTCCGCTTTATTCTCAGCTGGTATTTCCCGAATCTTACAGCAAAGGACGGTGAAATCCGTGGCCACTATTACGAGAATCTTTTTACGGATTCACTTGATGCGAACAGATTTCTCGAAAAGGGATATGACAGTATTTTCAGCTCTGCCGTTACGTTTTCCGAGCTTCTTTACTCAACGGATTTGCCGTCAGTTTATCCTGATGCGTGGTCAGCCAACCTCTCACCCCTGATAAAATGCTCCGTTTATCACAAGGACGGAAAATTCGGTCTGTGGGAAGGTCTCGGCTATTGCGGACTGCACACCACCGACATAACCTACCACGCATCTTTTTCGCTTATCAGCCTTTTCCCCGACCTTCAGAAAAAGCAGATGATAATGGGGGCCGGATACCAGCGTGAAGACGGCAGAGTACACCATTCCTTCAAACCGGATATGAAATGCTCGGACAACGGCTATGACCGCGTTGACCTTAATATGCAGTTTGTGCTGATGGTGCTTCGGGACTATCTGTTTACGGGAGATAAGGATTATCTCCTGTCCCTCTGGGACAACGTAAGAAAAGCAATGGATTCCACGAAATTGCTTGACACAGATAACGACGGACTGCCCGATTACGGTACAAAACGCAACACCTACGATGCGTGGAATTTCTCGGGAACACCCGTATATATTTCCGTTCTGTGGTTAGCGGCGCTTAAGGCTGGCGCAATCATTGCAGAAAGAGTCGGCGACCAATCACAAGCAGACCAATGGAGAAATATTCTTGTTGACGGCAAAAATGCCCTTGAAGAAAAGCTCTGGAACGGCGAATATTACAATCTATGGAGCAACAATGACCAGACTGACGAATCACTTATGACCGACCAGCTTGACGGTGAGTGGTTTATCAGAACGGTTGGTCTTGAGGGCAATATTCCCGACGAAAGAGTCCGCTCGGTTATAGAATCTATTTTCAGAAACAATTTTGACAGGGAGCAGGGCCTTGTAAACGCTACCGTACCCCAAAACAGAAAAACAAGTATTGATACCTACAACAACTGCCAGACTATTGCCGTATGGACAGGTATAGGCTACGCCTTCGCCGCCCTGGCGCTTTACACGGGCACAACCGAAATATCTGACACCGTAGTTGGTTCAATTCACAACAACCAATTCAGATTCGGACATTTATGGGACCATTGGGAATGTGGCCACCACTATACAAGACCGATGTCCAGCTGGAGCACGCTTCTTGCTGCTTCAGGGCTTAAAGTTGACTGTGAAAACAAAAAACTCAGCTTTAAACCTATAGATAAAAATATTACATTCCCCGTTGTAATACCCGGCGTGCTTGCAAAAGCCTCGTTCACCAACGGCAAGCTGAGCCTTGAATGTGTCCAGGGCAACCTCAACGGCTGGGAAATAAGCACAGATTAAAAATTTATTTTATTTTTCCTGTGTAATCATATTAATTTCATCTGAAGAAATTTTCGAGTTAAATATAAAAAACGGTGGACTAACGTCCACCGTTTTTTACATTATTTTTATTAATATTAAAAATTACTTGAATCCTTTTACGAGCCATATAAGGCATATAATCACCGTAAGGCAAACGGAAACAAAGCCGAGCAACGTTGAAAAAGATTGGAAAAACGGCAATCTGTCAAAATAGCTTGACGCATCAATCAAAGCTGAAAACAGCGAGAGTATTGATATAGCAAAAAGGAACTTACTCGAAAGCTTGTCCGCTTTTGCTGAGCTTAAATTCTGAAGAATTTCAAGCTGTCCTTCGCTTTCAATAACGTCCGCCAACAAGTGTTCTATTTCCAGCACGGAATACATCTTGGAATAAACATTCTGAAAAATTCTGTCATCGGAAATAACATTGAACGAAAAAACGGTTTTAAGTTTTATGATACGCTTGTTAAGCTCTTCTATTTCTTTAAGATTATCTACACAAGCCGTAGACACCTTGTTTATGTATTCTACCGCCGCAAACCTCTGGTTAAGCAACAGAAGATATAAGAAATAATAATCCACCGACAAATGTGACGGCTTGATACTGTGGAGATAATAATCGGAATCATCGTTTTTACAATCGTAGGTAAGATTCACCAGACCCTCTGAGCTGCCGCCCCAGTAATCGTTTGCGCTTGGCATATAAACCATATCATAATCACTTTCGGCAATATTCAGAAAGCTTTCGTTATAGCTACGACCCAAACGACGCAGGCGAACGGATAAATCATCTTCGCGCGGTGCTTCATCAAGGTGCAGAAAATGGTAGCATATACATTCATATTTGAAGGCTTCTGTAGCAGAAAAAAACATTTTACCTTCAACACCCTGCGGCATAACCGAAGCCGCCGCATCATATAATGCTGTTTTTCCACCCGGAATATTTTTCCCGCACATTTTTGCAGCCTTCTTGAACTGATAGGCAAAATCCGCAATCTCTTCGGGCGACATACCGGAATAAGAAACCCAAAACTCCATAAAAGCAATGCCGGTAGAAAAGCAGGATAACCTGACCTCATCAATAACGGGCGAATTTTCAAGCGCCAATTCCTTTTCGTACATATAAATATTCAGTTTCTGTGTATCCTTCAACTGAAAAGAGCGGAACAGAGCTTTGTCGGTTGCTATACGAGCCGCATAGTTGAGAAGATACCTTGGTCTGAACTTTGCAGACGGAGTATCCTCCCACAATGCACTTGACTCCACACAGGATACAACAGGCCCAAAATCAGCAAATAAAACCGGAATAAAATAAACAGACTTCAGATAACCCATTTGCGCTTCCTGCTTTCTTGGTTCATTAAATCAGATTAATATAATTATACATTCTTTTGTAGTTTACCATAAAATTTATTTTTTTCAAGTCCTCTTTGAACTTTATATATGCCCCAATTTATTGTACAGATCTTTTATTTGCAAAAATGCCACCGCAGTTTTGTCAGAAAATAATTATCAGTATTTTCTCCATACCATTCTGTCAACAACGTTTTTGTATGACTGAATTATTTTAACCACCTTTGTGCTGACGTTTTCTTCAACATAATCAGGTACTGGAATTCCGTAATCGCCGCTTTCATTCATCTCAACAGCCGTTGTCACTGCCTGTAACAGGCTGTTTTCATCGATACCCGCAAGAACAAAGCAGGCTTTATCAAGTGCCTCGGGGCGTTCAGTTGACGTTCTTATGCAAACCGCAGGGAAAGCATGACCTATACTGGTGAAGAAGCTTGATTCTTCAGGTAACGTACCGCTGTCAGAAACGACTGCAAATGCATTCATCTGCAATTTATTATAATCATGGAAGCCGAGTGGTTCGTGTCGGACAACCCTCTTATCAAGCACAAATCCGCTCTTTTCAAGGCGGTTTCTGCTTCTCGGATGGCAGGAATAAAGAATGGGCATATCATACTTTTCTGCCAGTTTATTTATTGCCGTAAACAGGCTTAAGAAATTCTTTTCCGTGTCAATATTTTCTTCCCTGTGTGCGGAAAGCAAAATATACTTTTCAGATTCAAGTCCGAGCCTTTCGAGCACATCGCTTGCTTGAATTTCCGCCAAATTCTGTTTGAGCACCTCTGTCATGGGTGAGCCCGTTACATAAGTTCTTTCTTTTGGAAGACCGCACTCGTGAAGATATCTGCGTGCATGCTCACTATATGCAAGGTTAACATCCGAAATAATGTCAACAATACGGCGGTTAGTTTCCTCTGGAAGACATTCATCCTTGCATCTGTTACCTGCCTCCATATGGAAGATTGGAATATGAAGCCTTTTGGCAGATATTGCCGAAAGACATGAATTTGTATCACCAAGCACAAGTAACGCATCGGGTTTTATCTGATTCATCAGCTTATATGAACAGTTAATAATATTGCCCACGGTGGAACCAAGGTCATCGCCAACCGCATCCATATAAACCTCAGGCTCAGCAATTTTCAAATCCTTGAAGAATACTCCGTTGAGATTATAATCATAATTCTGACCTGTATGTGCAAGTATTGTATCAAAATACTTTCTGCACTTATTGATAACTGCAGAAAGACGAATAATTTCAGGTCTTGTACCAACAATAATCAGAAGTTTAATTTTTCCGTTATTCTGAAAATACACATCGCTGTAATCGAGTTTTAGACTCATAGATAACACCTCTTTCAGTATTCAACTGCTCAGAATTCGATTATTCAACAACCTCAAAAAATGTGTCCGGATGTTCGGGATCAAATTGCTCATTTGCCCACATTACCGTAACCAGGTTTTCTGTTTCCGATAAATTGATAATATTGTGCGTATAACCCGGAAGCATATGTATTGCTTCAATTCTGTCCCCGCTGACTTCGAAGTTTACAACTTCATCTGTGCCTATTCTGCGTTGCTGAATAAGCCCGCGGCCGCTGACAACAATAAAAAACTCCCACTTACTGTGGTGCCAGTGCTGACCTTTGGTTATTCCGGGCTTTGAAATATTTACCGAAAACTGTCCGCATTTTTCAGTTTTAAGCAGTTCGGTAAAACTGCCCCTTGCATCCTCATTCATCCTGAGAGGAAAAGAAATTTTCTCTTTGGGCAGATATGACAAATATGTACTATACAGTTTCTTAGCAAAAGAGTTTTCAGAAATCTCAGGCATAACCAGAGTCTTGGCCTGAGCACTGAAAGTAAGTCGGATCG
>JAZOMP010000041.1:0-5965 GCA_045654045.1 Acutalibacteraceae bacterium | reverse complement strand
TGTGCAGGAATTATGCTTCTTGACCTTGATGATCCTACAAAAATCGTGGGCATGAGCAAGCTTCCGCTTATTGCTCCCGAAACCTATTACGAAACACAGACGGGATTTCGCAAACATGTTATTTTCCCCGGCGGTATGATTTTGGAAGATAACGGTGAAGTGAAAATTTATTACGGTGCGTCAGATACAGTCGAATGTCTTGCAACAGCAAAAGTTGAAGAGTTAATAGCACTTTGTACTGAGAAACGCAAATAAAAACAAAAAATAAATTTTACGCCACACTAACGGAAGAAATATTTAATTCAAGTGAAAACAGACTTTGTACCAAAAGGATTTGTGCCCGACGGTACGGAGTCTGTTTTGTTTAGTTTGTTGAAAGAAACTAACTTAAATATATGAATGTTTCATTATTGCAAAGCTGTGTTCAAGAGTATATACTTATTATAAAGATTTAAAGAAATGCTGTTTGAGAATTAATTGTAAAAAAAGAATTCAACAATCGGAGAGAAGTGAAAATGTGAAAATTCCTTATATTTCCAATGACTGGAAAATTTTGTTCAAGCCTGAAAAATACGGAAATTATATAAATGACCACACTATAGTAAAAGGTTCGGACGGTGATTGGCATTTATACGGCACAACAAGCTTTGGGGGCGGTTCTTATCAGGAACGGTATTTTGTCCATGCCAAGGGTGAAAAACTGGATATTCCCTTTACTGAGATCGGGAAATCAATTGACAGAGGTGCACTTGCATGGGCACCGTGTGTAATAAACAAGGATGAAAATTATTATATGTTTTACGGGCCTTCTCCTACTTCGCTTGCAGTATCTTTCGATATGAATGAATGGTTCGGATACAATGTTGTTCTGAACAACGAGCCGCCAATGGCAGCGCACCGTGACCATTTTGTGTTAAAGGTTGATGAAAACCAATATCTTATGTACGTTGTCGGCGTGCATAATAAAAAAGGTGCGGTTTCGTGCTTGTCATCCTGCGATTTGTTGACATGGAATTTTGAAGGATTTGCTTTGACCTCAGGTGATGATGCTCCGCTCAAACCGGGTTGGGGAGCAATGGAATCACCTTTTGTGTTGAAGAAAGACGGATTATATTATCTGTTTATTACATATACCGATTGCTCCGATGAAACTTATAATGATACATTGGTGTTTTGCTCTGAGAATCCTTTGGATTTCGGTGAATACAACGGAGAATGCGGCGGCGCAATGCCGATTACAAAATTATCGGTTCATGCACCTGAAATAATTGTGGAAAACGGTAAATATTATATAACAACCTGTGGCTGGATGGATAAGCCCGTACCGCATAAAGGCTGTGTTTCGATAGCTACACTTGAATGGAAATAAAATACTACCTGTTTTAATATTTCAATGTTACACTTCGGTTGCAACGGTGAAGGTTTGCGGTTTGCTACTGATAAGCTCGACAGCAAGAATTTCTACGCCTGCAACCCGTCTTTTGACAAAAACTGTGGCTGCTGAAAAACAGAATAGTATATGAAAACATACCATTGGTGCTTGGGAAAATCCGGATACCGATGGTATGTTATTGCTTATACGTTGCGTTGGGTAACCGAATGACACCGTGCTTTCCGGAATTGTATTATGTGCAAAGATTTAAGTTGTTTTTTGTTGTATTTATGCTATAATTAGCACAGTAAATAATTGGTTATACAGAAGAGGAAAGCGTATGTCTAAACAAACTTCAAATATGGTTACCGACCTGACAAACGGAAGTGTCACGAAGCTGCTGCTGAAATTTGCGTTTCCGTTGTTCGTTTCAAATGCACTTCAGGCTATATATAATATTGTCGATATGATTGTGGTCGGTCAGTATATCGGCGGTGACGGTATGTCGGCTGTTTCAATCGGTGGCGACGTTCTGCATCTTCTTACCTTTGTGGCTATGGGCTTCTCGTCAGCGGGTCAGGTGATTATTTCGCAGGACGTTGGTGCAAGGCGTATGGATGCCGTCCGCAAGACGATAGGCACTATGTTTACCTTCCTTCTGGGTATATCGGTTGTTATTTCTGCAGGCTGTTATTTTATCCGAGACCTAATGCTTGATTTGCTAAACACACCTGCCGAGTCTTACGATTTCACAATGGACTATACCGTTACCTGTATTTTCGGTTTGTTCTTCATTTACGGCTACAATATCGTAAGCGCAATTCTCCGCGGTATGGGTGACAGCCGCCGCCCATTTGTGTTTATTGCTATTGCCGCCATTGTCAATATTGTGCTTGACCTTGTTTTCGTTGCAGGTTTGAAAATAGAGGTTTTCGGTGCGGCGCTGGCAACGGTAATTTCGCAAGGCTTGAGCTTTGTTGTTGCACTTACGTATCTGTATATAAAAAGGGAAAGTTTCGGTTTCGATTTCAGGCCTGCTTCTTTCAGAATAGACTCGCAGGCATTCAGAAAGTTAGTTGCTCTCGGCGTGCCTATGGCAATTCAATCAGCGGCTATCAATTTTTCCAAGATTGTTCTTACGTCGTGGATAAATCTTTACGGCGTTGTCTTTTCGGCGCTCTCGGGACTCTACAACAAAATCAATATGATGGTTGGCATTGTTGCCCAGTCTTTCACCACTGCCGGCAGTACTATGGTAGGTCAGAGCCTCGGCGCGAAAAAATATGAACGCGTGCCCAAGGTTATGAAGGTTGTTTTGTATTGCAGCGTTATTATATCAACTGTTCTTGCCGTCGCATTGTTTTTGTTCTCCGGTCCTATCTTCAGAATGTTCACAAGCGACGAAGAAGTGCTTGCGGTAGCGTCTATAGTTGTTTTACCCGCAATTCTCAATATATACGGCTCTGCTACCCGTTCCGTGAGCTTCTCTCTTATGAACGGTTCGGGCAATGCTAAACTGAACTTTGCCGTTGCTGTTATCGACGGTCTGATAAGCCGTATCGGCATATCTGCTCTGCTTGGCTTTGCAGTCGGAATGGGTTGCCGGGGCTTTTGGTACGGTGATGCGCTGGCAGGCTATATGCCTATTGTTATCGGCCTCATTTTCTTCTGGTCAGGCAGATGGAAAAAGGCTAAATCCGAATAAATCAAATAAGCTTCATAAAATATCAAACCACTTCATATCTTTACCGCTGCCGGTATTGATTGAAGTGGTTTTGTATGTTTTGTTCTTTTTTAGCTGACGATCATATCATCGTCTGCAACTCTTTCAAGATGTTCATTACGAATACCGTTATAACCCGGGTCATCAATTGCTGCCGGCATCCGGGGTGCAAAACAATTACACCGCCTTTGTGCTTAATGATTAAAGTGAGTTTGTTGTATTGGTGTTATACCAATTCCAGTTTTTCCAGTTCGCCTATGATTTCTCTTTGTCTTTCGTAGAAGAGGAGTTCCTTGTTATGGGCGAAATATTCCTTACAGCCGTAGCGGCTGATAAAGTGGGCGCCGTAGTAGCTGATAGTAAGCTCTGTTACGAGAATAAGCATTTCCTGTCCTTCTCTGAAAACCTCTTCGCAGAATACAAATGCATTAGAAAGCTTTTTGCCGGCATTGTCTGCATCCTTTTTCAACTGCTTGACAAGGTTGTCAAATTCGGTTTTTATGACGATAAAGCCCTTGGTACCGTCGGCAGGTTGCTCCTGTATAAGTTTTTTTCTTATATCTTCAAGGGCGAGAGCTGTGCGCCTGAGTACAAGGTTTTTTTCTGCCGAAAGTGTGCCTGATTTGTTGCCGGTACTGATTTTTTCTTCAATAGTACAGATCTGCTTTTCGACTTCTGAAACAGAATCTGCGCCGGGCTTACTCAATCCGATTTTAACTGTTTTCAGGCAGTTAAGAAGTTCTTTTGTTACATCTTCGCTTATGCATACGTTCTTAAGCTCAGTAACAATACCGTCAATAATAAGTCCGAGAAGCGACAGACGCTCGTCAAACTTCGCATTTTCTGCACGGACTTTTATACCGACATCAGCCTTGCCGTCAAGAATTTTATCAACCTGATAGTCCGACTTGTACTTGTTCCATAGGTCATAGTAAACGGAAAAGTCCTTGGCAATTTTTTTGTTCTGAAGATATTGTGCTACAAGCTTTTCGTCAACTTTTATGCCGTTTTTCTCATAGAGCTTTATCATATCCGAAAGGTCTGTCCAGCCTCTTGCGGTAACAAAGCTTTTACCGTCAACGGTGGTTTCGATACGGTAAAAATCGCCTTTCTTTATATCGAGATATGTGGTTATTGCAGCGTGAACGCCTGCCTTGTATGCAAATTCTTTCCAGATATCATAATCCGGCTCACAGTCGACTCTTTTGAGTCTGTCCCACGTTACGATATCGAATTCACGAACAGAGTTGTTGTATTCGGGCGGATTACCTGCGGTAACGACAATCCAGCCGTCGGGCACACGGTGTCTGCCGAAAATCTTGTACTGCAAAAACTGAAGCATTGCAGGCGCAAGAGTTTCAGAAACGCAGTTGATTTCGTCAAGGAAGAGTATGCCTTCCTTAAGCCCGGTTTGCTCAATCATATCGTAAACCGATGCTATGATTTCGCTCATTGTGTATTCGGATACGCTGTATTCCTTGCCACCGTAGATTTTCTTTTCAATAAACGGCAGACCAAGCGCAGACTGACGGGTATGATGTGTCATTGAGTAGGAAACAAGACCTACCCCCAATTCCTCGGCAATCTGTTTCATAATAGCCGTTTTGCCTATACCGGGAGGGCCCATAAGAAATACAGGGCGCTGCGCTTCAATGGGAATAATGTAATTTCCGAATTCATCCTTTGTAAAGTACGCCGTCATAGCGTTTTTTATTTGTTCTTTAGCTTGTTTTATGTTCATAACATATTCCTCTTTTTTATTTTTAATGAGTATAACGAGTGTGCAGAGAGTTTATTATTCCGCAATAAATGGGATATTGTTTTCTTGTGCGTAGGTTTCGGCATAACTGCCTGCAGGTGCGTGGATGGTAAGGTTTTTGCAATCCTTGAATGCAGAACCGCCTATACTCGTAACGCTGTCGGGTATTGTGATTGAGGTGAGGCTACTACAACGATAGAACGCAGAAGAACCTATGCTTGTAACACCATCGGGTATCGTGATTGAAGCAAGTTTTCTGCAATCAAGGAATGCACCCCAATCAATACTCGTAACGCTGTCGGGTATAGTGATTGAAGCAAGACTTATGCAAGATTCGAATGCAGAATTACCTATGCTTGTAACACTGTCAGGTATAGTGATTGAGGTGAGGTGTGAGCAATTACGGAATGCAGAATTACCTATGCTTGTAACACTGTCAGGTATAGTGATTGAGGTGAGGTGTGAGCAATTACGGAATGCCCAATCACCTATACGTGTAATGCTGTCGGGTATAGTGATTGAGGTGAGACTACTACAACCATAGAACGTAGAATTACCTATGCTTGTAATACCATCGGGTATCGTGATTGAAGCAAGACTTTTGCAAGATTCGAATGCAGAACCACCTATACTTGTAACGCTGTCGGGTATTGTGATTGTGGTTAAGCTACTACAACGACTGAATGCCCAAATACCTATGCTTGTAACGCTGTCGGGTATAGTGATTGAGGTGAGTCTTGTGCAACCTTGGAATGCAGAGTTACCAATACTTGTAACGTTGTTGGGGATAATAACGCCGGATTCTGTTCCGAAATAATCATATAAAGTATTCTTTATTATAACAAATCCGTTTTTGTCAGAAAGTTTACAGCAACCTTTGAATGCAGCATCACCAATACTCGTAACGCTGTCGGGTATAGTGATTGAGGTGAGGCTGCTACATTTGCTGAATGTATGACTTCCTATACTTGTAACGCTGTCGGGAATTAAAATAGAGGTAATATTTTTTCTGGTTTCTTTAGCTGCTTTTGTTAAGTGTTCAGCTTCCGGACTGAAAGCATACTCTGATATTGCGGTTATGGTATATTTTCCTATTTTTTCAGGTATGATT
>JAZOMP010000040.1:0-2341 GCA_045654045.1 Acutalibacteraceae bacterium | reverse complement strand
CCGCCGCCATAGTGCCGCAAGCCACAAGGTCGTCAAAAGCGACAACCTCTGCACGGATGAAACCGCGCTCGAAATCGGTGTGAATCTTACCTGCCGCCTGCGGAGCCTTTGTGCCGCGCTTGATGGTCCAGGCTCTTACCTCGGGCTTACCTGCGGTGAGGTAGGAAATAAGACCGAGAAGGTTGTAGCTGCGCTGAATGAGAAGGTCAAGACCGCCCTGCTCAATACCGAGGTCGGAAAGGAACATTTCCTTTTCCTCACGGGAGAGGGAGGCAATTTCAGCCTCAAGCTCTGCACAGATGGGAAGCACCTCGGAGCCCTCTGCCTTTGCAATTTCGCAGACCTTTACGTAGCCCTCGTTCTTGTCAAGACCGTCAACAAAGTCCTCCTCGCTCATATTGCAGGCGTAGATAACGGGCTTTGCGGTGAGAAGAGTTGACTGTGCGAGGATTTCCTTTTCCTCGTCGGTACACTCGATATTTCTTGCGGAAACACCGTTTTCAAGCTCTTCCTTGACACGCTTTAAGAATTCAAGCTCGCCCGCAAGGGACTTGTCGCCCTTCATAGCCTTTGCCGTGCGGTCGATACGGCGCTCAATCATTTCAATATCGGAGAAGATAAGCTCAAGGTTTATTGTTTCAATATCACGGGTGGGATTGATGCTGCCGTCAACGTGAATAATATCGTCGTTAACAAAGCAACGTACAACGTGAACAATTGCGTCAACCTCACGGATGTTTGCAAGGAATTTGTTGCCCAGACCCTCGCCCTTGGATGCGCCCTTAACAAGACCTGCAATATCGACAAACTCGATAACTGCGGGTGTGTACTTGTCGGGGTCATACATTTCGGCGAGCTTATCCAGCCTTGAATCCGGCACGGAAACAACGCCGACATTCGGCTCAATTGTGCAGAAGGCATAGTTTGCGGACTGTGCGCCTGCGTTTGTAATAGCGTTAAAAAGTGTACTCTTGCCTACGTTGGGCAGGCCTACGATACCAAGCTTCATTTCTTTTTCCTCTGTTTCTGGCAATATTTGTTCTATTATAACTTATATATTATAATTTATTTTACTGTAAAGCGCAAGGGGAAAAGCAGAAATATTTGCTTAATTTAAATTCGGTTTATTGCGCACAAAATGCGGCATTCTTCGGTTGACAACACAGGTACATAAGTATTATAATATATAGTAATTATGCCGAGAGAGGAAGGGCGCGGAATGAAAGCAAGAAAAGAGCTTTTTGAAAAGGCGGTTAATCTGCTGTCGGCACACCCTGCTTTTTCGGGTGCAAAGGAAGAAGCCCTGCGCTATATTTTAGCAAGCGAGGACACCGTGCTCAAAGACTTTTCAAAGGGTCAGCAGGTATTCCCTTGCTACGGTATCAAGAAGGCAGTCGGTATTATTCTCACGGGCGGCTGTCACCTGCTTGAGGGTGGAAGAATTACCGCAAGCAAGCCGGACGGCTTTATTTTCGGCACCGAAACGCTTTACTCTTCGGGTGCAGAAAGCTTCACACTTTCCGCTTTACAGGACAGCAAGGTTGTTTTCGTGAAAAAGCCAGCGATAGATTGGCTTTTGCAAGACGATTTTTCGGCTTCAAGGAGCTTTCTTGAATTTCTGTCCGAAAAGGAAAATGCAGAAAAAAACAAGAAAAGCCAAAAATCGGATGCCGAAAGCAAGTTTGCAGCCTATCTTCTTGCCCGACCCAAAAACAGCAAAAATGAGGTAAGTCTTCCGCAGGATATGCTCAAGGTTGCAAAATCGCTGAGCCTGAATAAAGAAGAGCTTTACAAGGCGATTGAAAAGCTTAACGCTTCGGGTGCGATAGGCTTTTCCGGCACGGCGATATGTATAAAGAGCGAGGATTTGCTCAAAGACTTTATTTAATAAATTTTTCTCACCGTTAATATATTAAACCGAAGGAAGGAAAAAAGATGTCATTTTTCAAAAAGCTTTTCGGAGATTACTCCAAGCGTGAAATCAAGCGCATCAACCCTATCAGAGACAAGGTGCTTGCACTTGAAAGCGAGTACGCCGCATTGAGCGACAAGGCTCTTCAGGCAAAGACACCCGAATTCAAGGAGCGTCTTGCCAACGGCGAAACGCTCGACGATATTCTCTACGACGCATTTGCGGCGCTTAGAGAAGCGGGCAAGCGCGTACTCAATATGCGCCATTTCCGCGTGCAAATTATCGGTGGTATTTGTTTGCACCAAGGCCGTATTGCCGAAATGCGTACAGGTGAAGGTAAGACGCTCGTTTCCACCCTTCCTGCATACCTCAATGCTTTGTCTGGCAAGAGTGTACACATCGTTACCGTAAACGACTACCTTGCAAAGC
>JAZOMP010000039.1:0-26374 GCA_045654045.1 Acutalibacteraceae bacterium | reverse complement strand
CCGAAACATTTAAAAATAACGGTTACGAAACAATCGGACTCGGCAAATGGCATAACGGTTGCCCTGCGTATGCAAGGAGCTTTACTCAGGGTGCGAAGATTTTCTTCGGCGGAATGTGGGATCATTGGAATGTGCCGACCTGCCGTTACGACCCTACGGGCAAGTACGATAATGTAATTAATTTTGTAGTTGATTTTTATAACGACAATCATCCGCAGTCACAGCATTGCGACGAGTTTGACCCGGGTAAGCATTCAAGCACCCTGCTGACGGATGCTGCAATCGGTCTGCTTAATGAAAACGCGAATAAAGAAAAGCCGTTTTTTATGTATCTTGCGTATCTTGCGCCTCACGACCCCCGAACGATGCCCGACAGCTTCCGTCAGATGTATGATCCCGATAAGATTGCGTTGCCTCCGAATTTTCAGGAGATTATTGACACAAATTATCCGCTTATGGTGCACCGTGACGAGCATCTGGCAGCGTACCCGAGAGAAGAACACGAGATAAAACGCCATATTGCCGAGTACTATGCAATGATAACTCATCTGGACTATGAAATCGGCAGATTGCTTGACGCTTTGCACCGTTCGGGTGAAGAGGACAACACTGTTATTGTGTTTACCGGCGATAACGGTCTTGCCGTCGGTCAGCACGGTTGGCTCGGTAAGGAGGATATTTACGAGCACGGTGTACGTATTCCGCTTATTATGGCAGGTCCCGGAATTGCCGAAAACACAAGAAATGATGCTTACGTTTATCTCTATGATATTTTTCCGACCCTCTGCGAAAAAATCGGTTTGGCTATACCGGAATCTGTTGACGGAAAAAGCTTTGCACATCTGCTTGACGGCAAGCACGGCGAGGCTTTTCGCGATGAACTGTATCTTATTTTTGATAAGTTTGTCCGTGGCGTAAAGGACGAAAATTATAAGCTTATTGAATACCGCAACGGCGATGCTGAGGAAGATAAGTGGACATTCCTTTACGATATAAAAAATGACCCTTGGGAAACAAGAAATCTTGCGGATTGCGAAGAATATAAAGAGAAAATCAATGAAATGAGAGAAAAAATTCTTAAGCACCGTGATGAATGGGAAGAACAGACACATCCGTGGGGTGTGGATTTCTGGGAAAGATTTTAGCTGTCACCGCATAGCATAGCGGTATAATCAACCCGAAGGGGAGGTGACGGGATGAAAAAACAGCGTTCAATGCTTACTGACAGTCCGCTGAAAAGCATAATTCTCTTTGCCCTGCCGATTATGGTGTCGTCATTGCTGCAGTACAACTATTCGCTTGTGGATAACATTATTGTCGGCAGATATGTCAGCGAGCAGGCTCTGGCGGCTGTCGGTTGCGTAGGCCCGATAAATTCATTTATAATCGGTGCGGCTCTCGGCCTGACCACGGGATTTACGATTCCCGTTGCTCACGCTTTCGGTGAGGGCAACGAAAAAAAGCTTAGCCATTACGCAGGCAGCAGTATTTCGATCGCTTTTATTATCGGCTGTGTGATTATGGTTGTGTCTCACATAATTTCTCCCGTTTTGCTCAACCTTGTCGGAACTCCCGAGGATATAAAGAGCATAGCCTCTTCCTATATCAATATTCTCTATTACGGTGTGCCGATACAGATGCTTTCAAACAATTTTACGGCAATTTCCCGTGCTACGGGCGAGAGTAAAAAGCCGCTTTATTTTTTCTGCGTAAGCGTGGTTGTTAATTTTGTTCTTGATATTGTCTTTGTCAAACACCTCTCACTTGGTGTTGAGGGAGCGGCCGTTGCAACGCTGATTTCTCATTGCGTTGCCTGTTCACTTAATGGCATTTACGTGTTACGCTTAAACAAGAATGTCAAACTGAAAAAGGCGGATTTCAAAGCTGACAAACAGACCGCTTTTCACCAGATACGGCTCGGAATACCGGTTTCGCTCCAATTTACCGTTACCTCGGTTGGCTCGATGTGCCTGCAGAGCGTTGTAAATTCCTTCGGTACTAACGTAATTGCAGGCTTTACCGCCGCAGGCAGGGTAGAGAGTATTACAAATATTCCGATGTCTGGTCTCGGCGTAGCTACCCAGACCTTTGTAGGGCAGAATTATGGGGCAGGAAATTACGACAGAATCAGAGACGGTGTAAAGAAAATATTTATTCTGGATCTGCTCGTGTCCGTTACAATGAGTCTTACGCTTTATTTTGCCGCAGAGCCGGTTATAAGCCTTTTCGGCAGCAATATGACGGGTGAAATTATGGTGGCAGCAAAAAGATACATTCTCGCCATTGCCCAGTGTTACAGCCTTGTTGCAATACTTTTTGTAATGCGAAACACCTTACAGGGGATGGGCTTTACTTACGCCAATTCTATAGCCGGTGTCGGCGAATTCTTCGGCAGACTGTCTGTTGCGTTCGTGCTCACTCCTCTGCTTGGCTTTGATGCGGTTTGCTACGCAGGCCCTGCTGCCTGGCTCCTCGCCGATATTCCGCTTATAATCATATACCTTGTAAAACAAAGACAGTTCGGAAAGCTTGAATCAAACAGCAACTGTTAACGGTATTAATAGACATTCAAATAATTCATAACGATATATTCTACAAAACAGAAAGACGGTGTGTACAATGAGCAGTCAGATACCTGATACGTTTATTTGGAACGGTGAGGAATACGATTTTTTACGGGCGGAGAATATTGATTCTCTGTTTCAGCCGAGAGCATACGGATTGAACCCGTCTTCGTTCAGCAGTGATTGTTGGAAAGGCTTTGTAGTTCATTTTAGCCTTGAGAATGACAGAATCTGTGTTTCAAAGCTTGATGTTAATTGTGACGACGGCAATTATCCCGTGATTAACGGGGTAGTGGCTTATGTCGATGACGATGACTATCACGTATATAAAAACCTGAACCTGATGCCGGCGTATACCGGGACAATAACTCTCGGAAAAGATCTGTTGCCGCAATATATGTTCAGTGCGTTTACCGGCCCTCATTCTTATTTAGAAACCTATGAACTGTATTTTACGGACGGACAGCTTGTTTCCTGGGAAGACTCTACAGGGAAATATTCATGGAATGACTTGTTTAAATAAACATACAACAAAAACCTCACCGGATACTTCGGTGAGGTTTTTGCGTTGCCTGTAACTTAAATTGTTAGTCTGTTATTACATTTGTTGACAATTTACGTCAGTAAGTTTATAATAAAAAATGGATTTTTGTAATGAAATGAGGCGCTTTTATGACAGAGATACAGGTTTGCATTGTCAGGGTTTTGCTGGTGGTATCGGTTCTGTTTTGTCTGATACCTGCAGTTTGTGCTTTTGTAAAACTGATATGCAAATACAAGAAAAAAGAAAAGGTTGTGTTTGCTCAGCCGTTAAGCAGAAAGCTTATGATTCTGTCAGTTTTTCTCGTGGGCTCTGTCTGGGCATTAAGATTTGCAGCGTTGTATTTTTATGAAACCAGCGGAGATGGAAACGGTTTTAACTGCTTTGAGATGATTTTTTACAGTCTGATTCATTCTTTACAGACCGTGAGTATGGATGAAGATTATGATTTGTTTATCGCACTGGGCAGGGAAATGATTAAAACCGTAATCTCGGAAGACGTTAGGGTTATGCAGGTGTACGGTTTATACTCATCGTTCCTGAACTTCTTAACTCCCGTAGCCGGCGGCGTTATCATTTTTGATGTGTTGACAAGCTTTTTTCCCAGACTCAGGCTTTCTGTTTCAATTTTCAGAAAACACTATTATTTCAGTGAGCTGAATGAACGTACTCTGGCTTTGGCCAAGAGCATACTGTCGCAGAAGCATTCGATATGCAATAAGCCTTTATTGGTGTTTACCGACACTTATCTTGATGATGAAAGCGAAAAGAGCTCGGAGATGTTCCTTCAGGCAAGAAAATTAGGCGCAGTGTGCATCAGCGACGAGCTGTCTCATCTGAATGTCAGGTGCTTGAGGGAAAAGCAGTTCTTCCTGATGGATGAAAAAGAGGGTGACAATATAAAAACGCTCTCGGCTATGTGCGAAAATAAAAGCAAATCAATGCTCAAAAAGTCGCAGCTTTATATTTTCTATCAGGACGATTCGTACGCAATGATAGAAAAAAGAATATACGATAAAATAAACAAGATCTTCAGCGATAAAGATGCTCCCGTTATTGTAAGAGTAAAGGAATATGAAAATCTGGTTCTCGGCTTGCTGGCGGAAAAGCCGCTTATTGCGTCTCTTGTCGGCAGAGAATACAATCCCGGGGACAAGAATGAGTATAACCTTACCATAATCGGTAGCGGTAAAATCGGTATGCAGATGTTCTTGTCCTCCACCTGGGCAGGTCAGTTTTACGGATATAAGCTGAACATAAACGTTGTTTCCGAAGAGAGCTGGCTGACCTTCAGAAACAGACTTAACCGACTGGGCTCCGAAATTCTTGAAAGCACAAAACCGAATACGGAATTATTGAAAATATATCAGGATAAGCAGAACAGAGAATTTGCAGAGCCTTATTTTAAGCTGCGATACGGCGAATACAATCTTAACGATGCGGACCTGACCGATATCGTATGTACGGCAAAAAATGATGCGGATGAAAATGACGGTTTTTTACAGGATAAATTCAATATCCTGAATTCGGATTACTTTGTTGTGGCTTTGGGAAGCGATGAGCTTAACATATTTGTAGCAGAAGAGCTTGAAAGAAAAATCAGCATCACTCAAAACCCCGAAGAGAAAAAACATCAGGTGATTTCCTATGTTGTATATAACAATGATTTCTGCAGCATCCTGAGCAGCGGTGACGGTTCATCGGAGTCCGGTATCACAATGTATCCTTTCGGTAGTGTTGAGGAAACCTACAGCTATGAGAACGTCACTATGATTAATAATGACCAGGCGGGGCTCTCAGTTAAAAAAATGTATGACAAGGCTTCGGTTGAAAAAGTGCGTGAGGAGCAGCTGAAACGCATAAACAAATCAATGTACGACAGCTTGTCCAGCAAGGCAAGAGACGTGCATCTGAAATACCGTATTTTTTCAGCACTGCTATACCTGAAGGTTAACGGTTCCGAAAAGGATAAGCGTAATGCGGTTAATGATTTGGACGAAAACGTATATCTTAACGATGTACTTTCAGGTAAAGCCGGGGAAGATGTTTTGCAGTATCTGACCTGGCTTGAGCACAGGCGCTGGAATGCGTATACGCGCTCTATAGGTTTTGTTTACTGTGATATGAAGGACAAGGACATCCGAAAGAAAATACATGGCTGTCTGGTTGAGTGCAGCGATAAACCTATTGACGGTAACAGCAAAATAAGAACAGACGACCTTAAGCTGAGATTGACCGAGCTTATTGCAACTCATAAAGAGTTAGATAAGGGAAAAATTGACGGATGTGTTGATTCCTGGAAAAGACTTCCCGAAAGCGAGCTGATTCAAACCGAAAAGCTGAAAGATAAGTTGAACTCTGTGTTGAATGATTTACTGGCTTTGAATAAGCAGTGTCTTGATATAGATGAAGAAAAAAGCAACTGTATAAAGAAGTTGCATAAGATAAAAGATGATGTTCAAAGAGAGAATCTAATAAATCATACTGAAAATCCGTATTATTCTTTAAAAATTGACAACCAAAATAAACGAATAAAGGCAATTATCGACTCGTGTGTTGACTCAAGCAAAAAGGTCAAGGAAGGCGAGAGTGTCGCCGAGCGTATGCCTGATAAACTGGACCGCATTTCCGAATGGAAAAAGCTTGACATAAAATATTATGACTTTCCGAAAAAAACCGATACGGAACTGATAAATGAAGTAATTAAAGCAAGAAAAGAAGGTAATTGAATTGTATAAGCCCGAACCTATAGATACGAAAGACATAGTGCTGTCCGACAAACTCATTGAACTGACCGAAAAAATTGCCGAGAATGTTCACGAAAACTGGGCGCTTGCAAGAGTTAACGAGGGTTGGACATACGGCGAAAAAAGAGATGACGTAAAAAAGACCACTCCGTGTCTTGTACCGTATTCTCAGCTGCCCGAAAGCGAAAAGGAATATGACAGAAAAACTGCTTTTGAAACTTTGAAGTTGGTTATGGCGCTCGGCTATAAAATTGAAAAGGCAGAAGACGAGGCAGAATAATAGTTTTATAATTAAGGAGAAAGGCTATGGAAAACAACTTAACAAACAGTAAGGTTTTAGACTACCTTTTAGCTCGTGCAGAGAGAATAAAGGAAAGCAAAGGAAGTAAAATTTTAACAGTCAACTATATTTTTGCGTCTGTTCTGGAGTGGACGGACGAAATTAAGAATTTGCAGGATTGCTCGGAATACGGCGATGCGGCGGAAATAAAAGTTCTTTGCGATATGGTTAGCAATATCAAACTGACGGATTCGATTTCTGCCTGCGTCTTGTTGCTGTGTTCAAAAAAAGCTTCCTATGTGGACGATTTACTGTTCAGGCAGATTTTGCTTGCCTCAAAACAGTGGTCAGAGAAAAATGAGAAGAACTGCATTACTGCAGACGTTTTTCTGAAATATATAATGGAGGCGCCTACTAACGAGATAAGAACGGTTATCGGAATGCCGAAAAGGAGTACGAATATATCAGGCGTGTCGGCAGAAGCTATTTCGAGGGCAACTGCTGACATTCAGCAAACATTAAAAGGGAATAACCGGGTGGATGTATCTGAACCCGAGGAAGAAAATCGAGTCGCAGAAGTTGTGGCACCGAAAGAGTACATAGTCCGTATGACCGAAAAAGTTAAATTGATGCAGAAAAAATTAAGCAGTGTTGTTTTCGGTCAGGACAATGCCATTAGTATTTTTACCTCAGGTTATTTTCAGTCGGAGCTCAGAAAAATAACGGACAAAAACTGCAGGAAGCCCAAAGCAACGTATCTTTTTGCAGGCCCTCCCGGCGTTGGTAAAACGTTTCTGGCCGAGCAGGTTGCTGAAATGTTGGAGCTTCCGTTTGTGAGATTCGATATGAGTGAATTTTCCGAACGTGATGCTCTGATGGAACTGACAGGTACCAACAAATCGTTTAAAGACGATAAAGAGGGTTCTCTTACCGGTTTTGTTGCAAGAAACCCCAGATGTGTGCTGCTTTTTGACGAGATTGAAAAAGCCAACATAGCGGTAATTCATTTGTTTCTGCAGGTTCTGGATGCAGGCAGACTTCGTGATACCAACACGGGAAAAGAAGTCGATTTTTCACAGACGGTAATTATTTTTACAACCAATGCCGGCAGAAAGGTGTACGAAGGCTCGTTAACCCCTAATCTGTCCGGTGTATCAAGAAAAACAATATTAAAAGCCCTGGAAACCGACGTTGACCCCAAAACAGGTCGCGGTGTATTCCCGGCGGCAATTTGTTCAAGATTTGCTACCGGCAACGTGGTTATGTTTAACCATATGGAGGCACACTCGTTAAGGAAAATTGCCGAAAATGAAATTGACCGTAATATTAAATGCTTTGAAGAGGAAACGGGAATAAAGTGCAACGTTGCAGATGACGTGTATTCGTGTGTACTGTTTTCCGAGGGCGGACACGCTGATGCCCGTACGGTAAAAAGTAGAGCAAACACCTTTTTCAGTACCGAACTCTACGAGTTGTTCCGTTTGGTTTCCAATGAGGATAATAACTTAAGTATTGAGAATATTCAGAATGTTAACGTTACACTTGAGCTTCCGAAAGACGATCAGGTGTACAAGCTGTTCAGGGATAGTTACAAGGGATGTATCCTGTCTTTCGGTGATGCGGATATGTGTAAAAAGCTTGATTCTATTATTGAAGAAAAGGGATATTGCAACAGAATTATATCTTCATATGAGGAAGCAAAAGAAATTATTAAAAAGCAGGACGTTGAACTGGTATTCTGCGATCTGCACAGCGGAAAGCATTCCACTGCTTCAAGAGAGCTTAATATTGAGGACGTAGATTCTGAAGGCAGAGCATTCTTCCGATATATATGCGATTCAACCGATATACCGCTTTACGTTCTGGCAGACGTTAACCACAAATACTCTGAAGAAGAGAATTTCTCACTTATGCGAGAAGGTTCTCGCGGAGTAGTTGATGTAAGTGTACAAGAGAGCATTGCTGCTAGTGTAAACGACATTCTGATGCAGCTTCATCACCAGAGAAGCATGCTGGATCTGGCGAAATCAAGTAAGCTTGTTACATATGAAACCTCACAATCAATAACACCTGATGGTAAAACGGCTGAAATAAGGCTGTTCGATATTACTATGGAAACGGCTGTTGATGCAGAAGACGGCGGTAGTATATTGGGCGACGTTTCCAAGCCTGACGTTAGGTTTGATGATATTATAGGTGCACAAGATGCTAAGAACGAACTTAAATATTTTGTGGATTATCTGAAAAATCCCAAAGCTTTTTCGTCAAAAGGCCTTGGGGTGCCCAAGGGTGTATTGTTCTACGGTCCGCCCGGTACGGGTAAGACAATGCTTGCAAAAGCTGTTGCCGGCGAATCTGACGTAACCTTTATCTGTGCTGAAGGTAACCAATTCTTAAAGAAGTATGTCGGCGAAGGCGAGGATACGGTGCGTAACCTGTTTGCAACTGCAAGAAAATATGCTCCGACCATTATTTTCATTGATGAAATCGATGCTATCGCAAAGGAAAGAAGAGGCGGCGAGAATTCGGCTGACAGTATATTAACTGTATTCCTTTCCGAAATGGATGGCTTTAAGACTGATGCCCAGAAGCCGGTTTTCATTATGGCAGCAACTAACTTTACGGTAACACCCGGAACTGCCAAGAGTCTTGACTCTGCTTTGCTGAGGCGCTTTGACAGACATATTTATATTGATCTACCTGACAAAAAGGCAAGAAAAGAATATATATATATGAAAATAAAGAATAATCCTGTCTTTAATCTTTCCGCCGAGGAAACAGAAAACATTGCCGTGCGTTCAACAGGAATGAGTCTGGCGCAGCTTGCCTCTGTTTTTGAATTCTCTATGCGTATTGCAATAAGAGAAAACAAGAGTGAGGTAAATGATGAGATTTTTGAAACGGCTTTTGAGACCTTCAATTACGGCGAAGAGAGGAAATGGGATATTTCAGAACTTAAAAAGACGGCTTATCATGAAGCCGGTCATGCGTTCCTTTGCTGGGAAAGCGGCGAAACCCCATCCTACCTTACAATTGTTGCAAGGGGTAACCACGGCGGATATATGCTTCACGGCGATACGGAAAATCGCGGCAGCTATACAAAGACTATGCTGCTTAACCGTATCAGAACCTCTTTGGGCGGAAGGGCATCCGAATTGGTGTTCTTTGGCGATGAAGAGGGTATGACAACGGGTGCGAGCAGCGATTTGAAAAACGCTACCTCCTATGCTAAACGCATAGTCTGCGATTACGGTATGGATGATGGTATCGGTCCGGCTGTTGTTGAGGAAAGTGAGCTTTTATCCGGAGCAATGGTACAACAGGTAAGAGACGCGGTTAATAATATTCTTAGAAGCGAGCTGGATACAGCGAAAACCATTCTTCGTAACAACAGAACGGCAATTGAAAAAATCGTTGAGGAATTGTTGCAGAAAAACCACCTTACCGGCGATGAAATTGACAGAATTTTTTCAGCCTACGCAAATAAGAGTTGATTTACCGGATCTGAGTCAATAAAAAAATAGAGATTTTGCGAAAAAACAGAATGTGAAGTGTTTAAGTATGTGTAAGGACAATGATGCTGACAATCTTCACGGCATGTACGGCGTTTGGAAACAATAAAGAAAAGAGAGATGTTAGGACATGACGATAGTTGAGTTCTTTGACGGAGTTTCAATTTGTAATATGGCGAGTTGTCTGGCTATGAATCCCGATAAAATAATATTCATCGGTGAGAGTAAGCCTATGGAAAAACAAAAAGCAGTATATACGAGGTTTAAGGATTCGTACGGCTTGCGGGTTGAGTTTGCGCACAGACCAATAAACAAAAACAGTGTTGAACAAATTGTTTCCGTTTTGACGGATATTGTCGAAACTGAGGAAAACTGCGCTTTCGATCTTACCGGTGGTGAGGATCTGGTGCTGGTAGCGATGGGTATTGTTTTTGAAAAATACAGGAGTACAGGCAAGGTTCAGATGCATCGGTTCAATATCGGAACGGGAAGGGTTGTGGACTGTGATAAAGACGGTGTGCTGCCCGATACCGAACAGCCCAGGCTTTCGGTGAAGGATAATATTATGCTGTACGGCGGATGTATGGTGCCGTTTAACGGTACAAAGGGAACTTACGATTGGGATTTCAGCGGAGATTTTGAATCGGATTTAACCGTTATGTGGGGAATGTGCAAAAAGGATCCGGGCATGTGGAATTCGCTGATTGGCACGTTGTCTTATATGGCCGGAGCAGACAGTGCAGAGTTGACTGTTTCGGTAAGCAAAAAACACACGGAAGAATTAATGAAAAGACAAAAGCATAAGTTCGTGTGGATATCCGGATTGGTAAAGGCCTTTAACAGATGCGGATTTATTACGGATCTGGTTGAAGAGGATGACATCGTTTCTTTTACTTTCAAGAACGAGCAGGTGAAGCAGTGCCTGACAAAGGAAGGAACCGTGCTTGAACTGATGGTTCTGATTTTTGCAAAAAAAGCAAAAGAAAAAGACGGTTCATTAAAGTATGACGATGCGGTTAACGGGGTCTATATAGATTGGGATTCCGAGATTCATGATATTTCTGATGAAGATAAAGATACGGAAAATGAAATTGACGTTGTGCTTATGAAGGGGCTTGTGCCTGTTTTCGTTTCCTGTAAAAACGGATATGTCGACGACACGGAACTTTACAAGCTGAATACCGTTGCAGACAGATTCGGCGGTCCGTACGTAAAAAAAGTTCTGGTTGCTTCTTATTTTGGAAAAAGCAGCCCGGACGGTCAAAAGTATTTTGCACAGAGAGCAAAGGATATGAAGATTCAATTAATCGAAAACGTTCACACGCTTTCGGATGAAGCCTTTGCAAAGGAAATAAAGAATATAATCTGTTGAGATGATGTATTATCAATTGACACAAAATTACTCGATGTGATATAATAAAATATAACAGTAAAAAGGAAAAGATGTGATTTTGATGCCTTTTGATGAAAATAAGCTATATGAGGATTTAGTTGCCGATATTTGCGCAAGGGAATATCCGCAGTACGATAATATGGTTTTATTCGTGCATGATTTCTTGAACGGAACTGTAAAAAAGTGGTGCAGCAGCTCCTCTTTTTTGTCCGGTGCATCACATGATGAAGACGTTATGCAGGAAATACAAATCAAGATAATTAAAACCTGCGAAGCAAGTTTCTTTGAGCCGGTTGATGGCAAAACGAAAAAAACCTGTGAAGAGTTTAAGGCCTGGTGTTATGTGCTGGCAAAAAGATGCTTTATTACATACTACAACAAGCAGAAAAAATACAGGGATGGCGAGAAGGGGATTATTTCAGGCGCGGAAAAGGATGATGGTTCAGATCCGCCTCCGTATGAAGGACACGAAAAACGCGAGAATGACAGGGAGCATATCAGAGAAAGCTTTCTTGCCGTGCTTGACCTGAAATCCAAACCGCATATAATTCTTACCTGGCTTTCCGTTTCGCTGTTTATTGTCGGCTGTGATATGAGCAGAATTGAGTCTACACACTTGCTTGCTGAAAAATTCAGCGAAATAACTTTGTTTGAAATGTTTAATATCGTGGTTAACCTGTCTGCAGGATTAAATTGGCTTGAGCTGGATGATGAACACTTCGACATGCAAAGGGAAAAGCTTGAAGTAATACATAAAGAAACCGGAATGAAAAAAGGCGATATGAAATATTCCGATTTTTATATGTCCAAGGGTCCTGAAAAGTCAATCAGCGATTGGGTTAACAAGGTAAACAATCAAATTAAAAAACAATAAGTTTGCTTGTGGACTTATTGAGGTAAAGGTGGAATATCTTTTGGAGCATTTAAGCATTGAAGAGATAATAGAATACGTTATGGCAAACAAGGTTGACAGAGAAACGTTGGATTTACTGTCAAAAGTGAATGGTCATATCAGAAAATGTACGGCTTGCAGAGAAAAAGTCGGTGCGTTCGAGTGTGTAAGCGAAGCAATGGAAGACGTTGCTGAAAACGGATTTGATTTAGATCGTTTTGATGATTTAATCAAAATAGAAAAAGAATTCAGTGGTGAAAATTATTAGGAGGTAAAATAATATGTCAGAAGTAAATATGGCAAAAGCCCAGGAGACCTTTGAAATTTTGTGTAGTATGCTTGACAACAGAGGCTGGCACTATGAAAAGAAAGAGCAAGAGCTGATTGTTAAAGCCGGTGTAAAAGGCGAAGATTTTCCGATTGAGTTTATTATGAGTGTTGAACCTAAAAGTGAAATTGTAACTTTTATGTCGCTGCTGCCCTTTAATGCCGGAGAGGACAAGCGAATTGATATGGCTCTGGCTGTTTGCGTAGCAAACTACGGCCTTAAAGACGGTTCGTTTGACTATAAGATTGATGATGGTTCAATTATCTTCAGACTTACTTCAAGCTACAGAGGAAGCACTTTGAGCGAGGATTTGTTCGAGTATATGATTATGGTTTCTGCAGCAACTATAGACGAGTATAACGACAAGTTCTTTATGATTTCTAAAGGCGTAATGTCCATCCAGCAGTTTATCGAATCCGAATAAAAAATAGATTGATACTAAAAGATAAAGTCCATAAATTTATGGGCTTTATTTTTTGCTTTCTTGCGAAAATATAAAACACGGCGCGTTTATTAAAGTATAGAGCAGAAAAATATGAATGACGTGTGTCTTTGTCGTAAGGAGGCAAATGAAAATGGGTTATCCGGTGCTGGCTGATTGGATAAGGTTTAAGCGCGTTTCAGAGGATGAGTATTTAATTATTGACCTGCTGTATGATAAGAAGATTGAAACGGATGCGAATACGGTCTGGTTTGCAAGGCAGCTTGACGGAAAAAGAAATCCCTATGAAATAGGCAGACAAAGACCGGAACTGGACGTGGGTCTTCTACTGGAAGAACTCGAAGCCGAGCATATAATAAGGGATAGAAGATTTTTGTCCAAATATTTTCTGTACCTGCTGGTTACTGTATGGAAGCCCTGCGTAACAACGGGTCTGAGGCTGTTTTCGTTTTTTATTAACGGCTTGCTGCTTGTATCGTGGCTTCCGTTGCTGGCTTTTTCGGTTTATTACACCATTAACAATCTGCATGATCTCAACAGCGACTACTTAATGCTCGGTTCGTTATTCGGACTTGCTGCAGGAATGGTTTTACATGAGCTGGGGCATATGTTTGCCTGCCTGGCTTATGGCGGCAGAGTGTTTGAGGTTGGTGTTATGCTTCAGTTTATGTTGCCGGGAGCATACGTGCTGTTGAATACAAGTAATATAAAAAAGCGTATGAGACGAATTCAGGTCAGTGCTGCCGGAGTTGAAATGAACTTTGTGTTGGCGGCTGTATTCTTGCTTATGACTGTGCCTTTTGCGGATTTAAGCGGTTTCTTTTTAGGTGCAGCTATACAGAACGCTTTTCTTGGTTTTATCAACCTTACCTTTGTAAACGGCTTTGATGGTACGGCAATAATGGGTGAGCTGTTGGGTACAGATGAGCTGATAGAAAAGGTGAAGGATATTATAAAAAGCAGACGCAAGAGGCACAGACTGCTGAATGACGGCGTTTCGGGTAAGGCAACGGTTGTTGCTTGCTATGCGCTGAAAGCAATTCAGGTTGCACTACCGTTGATTTTTGCACTTAATATTGTGGGGGTAATTTCGTGCTTTATTTAAGTAAAAACGTACGCAACGTCCAACTGGTAACAGGATTTCTGCCTGTGGTGTTGTCGGTTGCCTTTCTGGTAAAACAATCGCTGATTCTTTTGCTTTTGTGTGTGCTGTCGCTGTTTGTTGTAATTGGTACTGTACCTCTTTTCAGGAAAAGAGAAAGCCTTTTTATGTTCATATTTGTTGCAATAGCGGGCTTGCCTGTGAATATCAGGCTTGCATATTGGATAGTTTTTGAGGGCTTTTTCAGTTCAGGCTTTTTAATCGGCGATATTTTGTGGATGGCGTTTTTGTGTTGTGTTCTGTTCAGCGTTGAAGAGATTGCGTTCGGAGTAATTACACGAATGATATGGAAAAAGCAATACAGGCTTAAGGTGTAAAAGGAGGAAAAGATTTGGGGAAGATATGGGACGAAAAAAGCATAAGAGAAGTGTTTGTGGAGCTGGACAAAATCACGGGGCTTTCCGGTGCAGAATTGCCTATAGCTTTCGGCAATGCTAAAGGTATGCTGGGCTGCTTTATAATAAGTAATGGGCCACGTTTCAGATTTTCAAATCACTGGTTCAAGGATCCGGAGTGGCCTGTGGAATCTGCACTGGATGTTATACGACACGAGTATGCCCACTATCTGGATTGGGCGGAAAACGGATATACCAGCCATGGCAGCTCGTGGAAGTCCTGCTGTATAAGGGTTGGTGCGGTGCCCAGCAGGCTTTACAGTGAGGAACTCAGTGAATGTTACAAGAGAAAGCACAAAAAAGAGGAAGAAAGACTTAATCGCCTGAATAAATATAAAACAGGGCAGGTGATAGAACACCCCCAATACGGTACGGGAGTTATAACGGAATTGGATAAAAAGGAACATTCTGTTATTGCGCGTGTTAATTTCATATCAAAAGGTGTCAAGGCCTTGGATCTTAATTGGATCGATTGCAATTGTGTAATAAAATAACACATTAAGGAGGAGTAATAAAATGGTATACGTAACGTCGGATCTTCACGGTTATCCCTTGGAGAAGTTTCTGGATTTTCTGAACAAAGCAGGCTTCGGTAAAGACGATTATCTGTACGTTCTAGGAGATGTCATAGACCGTGGGCCTGATGGAATTAAAATTTTAAAATGGATGATGTCTCAGCACAACGTTCAGCTTGTTCTCGGCAACCACGAAGCAATGCTTCTTGCCTGCGATTTTCTGTTTGACGAAATTACCGAGGAGTCAATATACGAGCTTACCGGCACCAAACTGACTACATACAGAACTTGGGTTTCCAACAGCGGTCAGATAACGCTTGATGCGCTCAGGGCTACAAGAGACAGTGAAGTCAAATACATTCTGGAATATTTGCGTGAAGCGCCCTTGTATGATACGCTGACTGTCAACGGCAGGGATTTTCTGCTTGTGCACAGCGGCCTTGGCGGCTTCAGAAAGGACAAAAAGATGTCTGAATATATTCCTATGGACTTGCTCTGGACCAGACCGGGTATGAATACCCGATATTTTGATGATATTACCGTTGTTTTCGGACACACACCTACGGTGTGCTACGGCCCCGAATATTTGGGTAAAGCCGTTAAAACCGAAACGTGGGTAAACGTCGACGTTGGTGTAGGGCTGGGTCAGGATCCGATGCTGTTAAGACTTGACGATATGCAGTTCATTTATTATAATTCGTTGATTAAATAAAACACGAAGGAGTGGTTATATTGTTCGAAATACTTTTTACGGTGCTTGCAATCTTTCTTCTTGTCTGGGCGTTCAGGCTTGCCCTTAAGCTCACCTGGGGTGCGGCTAAAATTGCCGCAATATGTCTGCTGGTGCTGTCTATACCATTGCTTATACTGTTGCTCATTTTTGCAGGCGGATTATTGCTTCTTCTGCCCGTGCTACTGATTGCAGGTGTAATAGGTGTAATAAAAGCGTGTACCAAAGCATAAAAGGAATCGGAGTAAAAACCCGAATTAAATAAAAATAAGCAAAGCGAACTCCGCTTACCGGGAAACCGATAGGCGGAGTTTCGTTGTTTTTATTCTTCAGTAAAAGTTTCTTTAATCGCTTCGAGGTAGCCGTAGCCGTAGAGGTCGTCGGGCTGGAGATAGCTGGTTTCCGTCCACTCGTTCCAGCTGTTTACGGTGATGAACGGAGCTTTCATAATACCATTTCTAATCGAATTGTCTGTAAAGGCCTTTACCTTTTCACAGGCGACTTTGAAATTCTCGGGTGTGTTGTTTTCAACAACGCCGGGCATAAAATCGTAAAATCTTACGTTGTTGTCCCAGCCGACAGAAATGTTAGGATAGTAAGGAATATCAAGCGTTTCCGAGGCTTCTGTAAGCTTTTGTGTGTATTTTTCGGTCAGGTCCTTGTAGTCGCCGTCGAAGTTTACCGAGCCGCCCCAGTTGTAGTTTGTAACCGAATCTATACCAAGGAAATTGTAAAGCTCATACTCTTTACAACCCTTACACTCATCGTCGTCACTAAGCCAGTTGAAAACCTTGTTTCCCCAATATACAACCTGGAAATGAAGACCCTTGAAGCCTGCTTCGACCGTCTTTCTGCGGAATTCTTCAATGCCTTTTTTACATTCCTGGGTTGTGCCGAAGGAACGGATGAAATTATCAAGGTCAAAAATCATATAAACGGGGCAGCCGTCAATCATATAATAGTTTTCACGGCTGAAATATTTTTCAATTGTTCTGTCGCATATGTTTGAAAAGATTTCGGGCGTTACCACACCGCTCCAGATAACGGTTGAAATGTCACGGTCAGAATTACGCTTGTCCCAGAGGTGGGTGGCGTTGTGGTTTGCCCACATAAGCATAAATTTCATATCCGTGTTGTTGCGTGCCTTAAGGAAGCCGTCGTTGAGGCAGTTTTCAAGAAACGGACGGTTATCGTACCAGTACCAGTCGTAAATAAATACGTTTACTCCGTAATCAACGGCGCAATTAATCTGCATTTCCATAACACGGCTGTCAGCTTCGTTTACATAGCCCCAGGTCGGTATTCTCGGCCAGCGGCAGCCCTTGTAGCCTTTGTTTGTCATTGCCTTTACAGTCTGCCATTCGCCGTAGCCCTCGGGCCAGAAAATGCGTGTGCGTGGCTCATCACCCGTGTAGGACGGCCAGATAAAAGCCGCTATATCGTATTTGCTCATATTGTTACCTCCGTACAAGGAAAACTGTAATTGCAGTATAGCACTAAAATGAAATTTTTGTCAAACCTTCCGCTTCATAAGTCCGTGCTTATTGCAATAAATATACAGATATCCTTTGCCGCGAAGCCCAAGCCTTGTTTCGGCATTGCCTTCGGGGTAAAATTTAACGAAATTCACCTTGTCCGAGGTGAGGTGGGCGATAAACGATATAAAATGAGTTTTCGTCATTTCGTGTTTTACAGTTAAAAAATATTCGTCCTCAACTTTTTCGATGTTAATTTTGTGCTCCTCGTCTGTTTCTTCGGCTTCAAGCGGTGGCAGGGTAATACCGCAGCAGCTTATTACAGCGTTGCCCGTTGTGCGTATTATGTTGCCGCAAACGGGACAGACGTAGAATTTTGAGCGCAGAATATTAGAAGATACGTTTTTATTTGTAACCGTATCGCCCGACATCAGCTCCATAACCGAAACACCGAGCGCCTTTGAAAGGGGCTCAATCAGCGTAATATCAGGCAGACCCTTTGCCGTTTCCCATTTTGAAACAGCCTTGGCTGATATGCCTATTTTTTCGGCAAGCTGAGACTGTGTCAGCCCTCTTGCTTCACGAAGCCGTTTTATGGTCGAGCCGGTAATGTAATTGTTCATAAGTCATTCTCCTTTATACTGCTATTATAAATTAAAGGCGGAAAACTTACAACCTACGCTTCGTGGAAATATAATATTTCTGTTTTGAAAAAATAGTTGTTGCGGGTATACTTTTGTGGTATAATAAACTGGATTCAAGGAGCTGACCGATATGAAAGAAAAAATAAAACTTCCGACAAACTCTCCGCTTGTTAAATTTCCTTTTGGCGGGCTTACAGCCAATATGCTTCGTACGGTTGCGGTTGTGCTTATGTTCAGCGACCATATCTGGGCAACTGCAATGAGCTTCGGCAACTGGATGACCTACATAGGCAGAATTGCTTTCCCGATTTTTGCCTTTCAGATTGCACAGGGCTTTATTCATACGTCGAATTTTAAAAAGTATGCGTTAAGGCTTCTGGGCTTTGCTGTTATAACGGAAATTCCGTTCAACCTTTTTTACAGCAGCCGTTGGTTTAATCCGTACCACCAGAACGTGTTGTTTACGCTTCTTCTCGGTCTGCTTGCAATTTCGGTTATTGACAAAGTCAAAAAGAATCATACAGCAAAAAACGTTGCGCTGTCCGTACTCTGGCTTGTGCTTATTTGTTTAGCCTCCGTTATAGGTTTTGTGGATTACGGATTCCTCGGAATGATTACGGTTGTAATGTTCTATCTCCTGCGTGATTTTTCGTTTGCCTGGCTTGCCCAGCTTATAGCAATGGTGCTGATTAATATAGTGTTCTTCGAGGGTCAGGTTGTACCCGTTGAGGTGCTTGGCAGGGTGTTTGAAATACCTACACAGGGCTTTGCGGTCTTTGCGCTGATACCTATATGGTTTTACGGCGGCAGAAAAGGACGCTCAAGCAAAATTATGCAATACGGCTTTTATGCGTTTTACCCCGTGCATATGCTTGTGCTTTATCTGATTAAATATTTTGCATAAATTTAAAGAGGGATGATTTTATGTACAGAATAGATTTTGGCAAAAGTGGAATACAGGTGCCCACCGTTGCAGTAGGCTGTATGCGCATAAGCGATATGAGCGAAAAGCAGGTTGCCGCTTTTATTGATACTGCTCTTGAAAACGGTGCAGATTTCTTTGACCACGCCGATATTTACGGCGGCGGTAAAAGCGAAGAGGTTTTCGGCAGGGCGCTTACACCGTCTATGCGTGAGAAAATAATTATTCAGACCAAGTGCGGAATCCGAAAGGGTATGTTCGATTTTTCTTATGAGCATATCGTTTCTTCCGTCGAGGGCAGCCTGAAAAGGCTGGGCACTGATTATATTGACGTGCTCTTGCTTCACCGTCCCGATGCGCTTATGGAGCCTGATGAGGTTGCAAAAGCGTTTGATTGCCTTAAAGCTTCAGGCAAGGTGCGCCATTTCGGTGTTTCAAACCAGAATCCATATCAGATGAAGCTGTTGCAGAATTCGCTTGATATGCCGCTTTGCGCAAATCAGCTTCAGTTTTCGGTAATGCACGCGCCTATGATTCAGTCGGGTATCAACGTGAATATGTATAACGAGTCTGCTGTAAACCGTGACGGCGGAGTGCTCGATTATTGCCGCCTGAATAAAATTACAATTCAGCCGTGGTCGCCTATGCAGTACGGCTTCTTTGAGGGATGCTTTATAGATAATGAAAAGTTCCCCGAGTTGAATAAAACGCTTGAAGCTATCGGCAACAAATACGGCGTATCCAAAACAACGGTTGCCTTCGCTTGGATACTGCGTCATCCTGCGAAAATGCAACCGGTTACAGGCACAACAAACCTTACCCGCCTTACGGACTGCATTAAGGCAAGCGAAGTTAAGCTCACCCGTGAGGAATGGTACGAAATATACAGGGCGGCAGGCAATATCCTTCCGTAAAAGCTGGGAGACTTCGAGAAAGGTGACGAGATGCCGTGTTCTTTGCTCCGAAGCTGTACAAAGGTACTGCGAGAGGGCAAAAACACGGCAAACGCACAAAATAATTTCAATATAAATCAAAACAGGAAGATTGGTTTTGTCTCAATCCTCCTGTTTTATCTTTTTGTTTTTTCAGAATGGTCAAGACCATTCCCTACATTTTCTTGTGCGTGTTCTCGGTGACTTTATCGACAGTCTAAAGCCACTGAGTTTTTCTCAGTGGCTTTAATAATGCGTATCTTATTTGTTTGTTACGATGAATATCATTCTTTCCTGTATGCTTGCTCCGCCGTGACCTGTGCCGTATCCGCCGTGATCGGATGTAATGATAATCAGCCAGTCTTCGGTTTCGTAGGTTTCTCTGTCCTCAATTGTCTTGAGTGTTGCATAAGCGTACTTTTCGCAACGCTCAAAACCGGCCTTGTAAGCAGGGTTGTTGAAGGAGAAGCCGAAGCTGTGACCAGCACTGTCTGTACCCTCGTAAATGGCGATTGTGAAGTCCGGGCAATTTTCTTCGGAAAGCTGATTCATAGCTTCAAATACAGTTGCCTCGTGACCGATGCACTTTTTGAAGCTGACGTTGAGGATGTTTTCCTCGCAGTACTTCTTTTCGGGTGTGTAGGTTGAATCCTCGTTTGAGAAGTGACCGCCCCACTTTGTGAGGAATGAAGCGGAATCGATTGTGCCGTCCTCAACAAGTGTGGTCATAAGGGTTTTGTATTCCATATTCTTGGGCTGACCGTTGCCGTAAACACCGTTCTTGTCTGCCCATACGCCGGTGAGAAGTGCACACCAACCGGGAGCGGTTGAAGTGTCCTGAGTGTTTTCGCCGTCAGGGAAGTTTACACCGCCGCAGTAGCCGAGGTTGATTGAGCCGCCGTTGTTTACGAGCTTTGTAATGCCGCTGTACTTGCCGTTGGCAAGTGTTACAACGTCTGCACGGCAACCGTCGTAACCGATAACGATTGCCTTCTTCTCGGTCTTGCCTTCGGGCAGGGGAGCCTTGAAGTGGTCAACAATCATATTGTACATTTCCGTCATCGGAATTGCAGTTTCTATTTCGTTCTCATAGCCGACGCTTTCAACATTTTCGAGGTATAACGCCTCGGTGTCGTTAGCGTCTGTTTTGTAAAGACCGCAGAGTGCAGGAATAAAAAGAATAATGCTTACGATTTTAGCAAATATACTCATTTTTATAGCTCCGTTTCCGGTTTATTTAGCAGCTGCTGTTGTGGCTTCTTCCTTGACTTCCTTGGGGTTTGTGGGGTCAACCTGAATAAGGTAAGCCTGGTTGCCTGTGCCGACCTGCTTGTAGCAGTCTGTCTTCTTGGGCTTGATCATCGGGAAGCCTGTGCTGCAATCGGGGTCCATAAGCATCTGTACCTGTGTGAGGAAAGGCCATACAAGGAACATAATTGTCTTGCCGGGTATGCAGTTCCAGATACCGAGTGCGTAGTAACCGCAGTTGAGAATATAGGACCAGGTACCTGCCATAAGAATTCTGCTGCTTACCTTTTCAAGCTGGGACTCGGTAAGATCCTTGTACAGGTAATAATAGCTTGCGGGATCGGAATTCTTGTAACGCCATGCCTCTACGTTGTAGTAAAGACCCTTGCCGTCGTTAATCTGTGTACCGTATGTACCGGTGGAAACGCCCTTACCCTTTTTTACGGTGAAAGCACCGACCTGAATATCGTGGTTGGTAAGGTTTTCAATATAAATCCAGGTGTGGCCGGACATATTGTAGTTTCTGGGCTTGTGACCGAGATACATTCTTGCGACGATGGGCTCCTGAGTTTCGTCAACTTCTTCAGCGCTGACGGTTGCAGGAATAACAAACACGCCGACAACGGTGAGAACTGCGATTAAAAGAGCAATAAATTTTTTGAGATTTTTCATGAATTTCCCTCCTGTATTTTTGTACCGCTGACAGTATAACACAGTATTAAGGTACTGTCAATTTACAGATTGACATTTTTCTTAATTGCTATATAATAAAAATATATTATTTTAACTAAAAACGGAGGTCCCTATGAGAAAGATTGACATAATCAATGGCGGCTGGCTTTTTTCCAAGGAAGCCAAAACCGCACCTGTTTCCGTGCCCACAGGCTGGCAGGAAATAAACCTGCCCTACACATGGAACGGTGAGGACGGCCAGGATGGCGGTAACGACTACTACAGAGGTATCTGCTATTTTGCAAAATCTCTGAAGGCGGTTGAAATGCCCGCAGGCGAGGTGAAGTACCTTCAGTTTGACGGCGTAAACTCCTCCTGCGAGGTTTTTTGGAACGGTAAGAGCATTACAAAGCACGACGGTGGTTACTCAACCTTCCGTGTTAAGCTTGACAATATAAAGGACGAAAACGTTCTTGCCGTTGCGGTTGACAACACCTCCAACGACAGAGTATATCCGCAGAATGCCGACTTTACCTTCTACGGCGGTATTTACCGTGACGTAAAGGTTATAGGTGTGGGCGAAAAGCATTTTGACCTTGATTATTACGGCTCACCTGCGATTATGGTAACACCTGAAATCAATGGCAAGAACGCAGTTGTTGAAATCAAGACTTTTATTACTGACGATGATGACTGCACCGTAAAATACGAAATATACGCAGACGGTGAGGTTATAGCTTCCGCTGTCGGCGAAGAAGACGACGAAGTTAAAATCACGATAGAAAACGTTCACCTCTGGGACGGTCTTAAAGACCCCTACCTTTACACCGCAAAGGCTACCCTTATTTATAAGGGCGAGGAGGTTGACGAGGTTTCAACACGCTTCGGTTGCCGTACCTTTAAGATTGACCCGGAAAAGGGCTTTATCCTCAACGGCAGGGAATATCCCCTTCGTGGTGTATCACGCCATCAGGACAGACCCGGCATCGGTAACGCACTTCTTCCCGAGCACCACAAGGAAGACCTTGACCTTATTGTTGAAATGGGCGCAAACACAATCCGCCTTGCTCACTACCAGCACTCACAGGTTTTCTATGACCTTTGCGACGAGGCCGGTCTTGTGCTCTGGGCGGAGATTCCCTATATCTCCAAGCATATGCCAAACGGCTATGAGAACACAATTTCTCAGATGAAGGAGCTTGTTTCCCAGAATTACAACCACCCGTCAATCGTTGTGTGGGGTCTTTCAAACGAAATTACAATTGCAGGTGCAAACGACCCTGGCCTTATCCGCAACCACAAAAAGCTCAACGAGCTTTGCCACGAAATGGACAAGACCCGTCTTACAACAATCGCTTCCGTTTCTATGTGTTCAATTGATGCGGAGTATGTCCACATCAGCGATGTGCTTTCCTACAACCACTATTTCGGCTGGTACGGCGCCACAACGGATATGAACGGCCCGTGGTTTGACGAGTTCCACAAGAAGTATCCTAATAAGCCCATCGGTATAAGCGAATACGGCTGTGAGGCCCTCAACTGGCACACCTCAACACCTATGCAGGGTGACTACACCGAGGAATACCAGTCCTTCTATCACGAGGAGCTCATTAAGCAGATTGCCGAAAGACCCTACCTCTGGGCAACGCACGTCTGGAATATGTTCGACTTTGCCGCAGACGCAAGAGCCGAGGGCGGCGAAAATGGCATGAACCACAAGGGTCTTGTAACCTTCGACAGAAAATACAAGAAGGACTCCTTCTACGCTTATCAGGCCTGGCTTTCCGACAAGCCCGTGCTTCATCTTTGCTCAAAGAGATATATCGACAGGGTAGAGGACGTTACAAAGGTAACCGTTTATTCCAACCTTGACGAGGTTGAGCTTTTTGCCAACGGCGAAAGCGTAGGCAAGCAGAAAAAGGGTAAGTATCCTTTCTTCTACTTTGATGTCAAGAATGTCGGAGAAACAACCCTCACCGTTAAAGCAGGCGAGCTTGAGGATACCGCAACAATCCGCAAGGTTGATAAGCCCAACGAAGACTATATTATGAAAGAGGAAGGCGAGGTTATCAACTGGTTTGATATCACTATGCCCGACGGAAGATATTCAATCAATGATACTATCGGCGATATTATGTCAAGCCTTGGCGGTAAAATTGCAATGGTTAAAATCCTGCTCAAAATCAAGAATGCCATGTCTGCCGGCAAGGAAAAGGGCAAGGGCGAGGTTGCAGGTTTTGAGGTTGCAGGCTTCAAGCTTGATATGGGTATGATAAAGAACGTTTACGCTATGGCAAAGGGCTTTACCGTTAAGCGTGTATTCTCAATGCTCGGCGGCAAGTTTACCAAGGCTCAGATGCTTGAAATCAACGCAATGCTCAACAAGGTTAAGAAGCCTAAGAAATAAGTTAAAGGAGATAACCGTATGAGTTTTCGCAGGAAATCAGTTTTAACAGTTTTTCTTTCAGTCATACTTGTTTTGTCACTTCTTACAGCTTCGGGCTGCGGTAAAGAGCCGGAAGGCAATCAACCCGAAATGACAACCGCAGAAGTACAAACAGTTGAGCCTACACAGCAGGCTGACGTTGCCGTAACCGCAGAGTCTTCTTCCGTAAATGAAAGCGAAACGCCGACAGAGAGCGGTACGACTGAAAATTCAACCGAAGAAACTTCAACCGAGGAAATTTCCGGGGCTGTACCGCAGACCAAGGAAGAGATAGTTGAGCTTTTCAATACGGCGGCAAACAAAATCAAGAAGAACGCAACACAGGTTATCAAAAACTATGAAATGCGTACTGTAAACGACGACAAAACCGAAATTCCCGGCGCTCTCGAGAGCTTTGCCGAGGATATGATTCCCAAGGTTATGGGAGACGATACAGACCCGATAGTCTGGTCAACACGTGAAGAGATAGTTGCCGAATATATCGTGCCCGAACAGAATTACGTAAGCAAGCTCAAGCCCGAATGGGTAACCTCCGCTGTATGTGAGGATAAGGGCGATACCTACGAAATCACCCTTAAGCTCAAGGACCACAAGAATCCTACGGCGGGTATCGGTGTCGGCGCAGTGTGCGACGTAATTGAAACCCACGAGATTGCCGAAAAAGCTTCGTTTATCGAGGAGTTTTCAACGCAGTACTATAACTGTGTTGTTAAGGCAACGATTGACAAGGCAACCGGCAATGTTATCCACACCAACTACACAACACCTCTCGTGATGATAATGCGTGTAAACATTTTCGGTACTCACAGCGGTAATATGGGATTTACGTTTGAGAAGGATTATACAATCACTTATTAAAAAATAAATGATAGGAGAACGTTCTGTATGATGAACTTTATCAGAATTCTTGTATCGGCTTTTGTTGCTGTAGAAACTCTTTTTTCGTGCCTTGTCGGCGGTGTCAGCCTCAAAAAGGTTGATATGCCCGAGGTTGAAACAGGAAAATACACAAAATACGTTGACCCGTTTATAGGTACGGGCGGTATTCCGTGGACCTGCGGTATGCTCAGCCCCGCTGCAACAACTCCCTTCGGTCTTGTAAGACTCGGTGCGGACACCTGCTTTGTAGGCGGCGGCTACGGCTTCAAAACAAATACGTCGGGCTATTACTATGAGCACGGTCACATCAAGGGCTTCAGCCACTCACGTCTTTCCGGTACGGGTGCGGAGGATTACAGTATGTTCCGTGTCACTCCCGTAACCGGTACGAATAAGCCCGGCTCAATGCCTTATTCTCATAAGAACGAAACTGCTTCTGCAGGCTATTATGCCGTTTATCTGCCGAGCGTTGCCTGCCTTGCTGAAATGACAGCAAGTGTACATACGGGCGTTCACCGCTATACCTTCCTTGACAAGGACGATGCACGCCTTTATATTGACGTTACAAGCTCAACCGGCAACAGAACGGCAACAAATGCTACAGCAGAATATGACGAGGAAACTGGTGTTTTCACAGGTTACTGTCTGCTCCCCGGTCAGTTTGCAGGCAGATACGACTGTCTGCCGACCTACTTTGCTGCAAAATTCGATAAGGAAATCAAGTCCCTTACCGTAACGGGCGATGAGAACAACCTCGGTGTTGACGTCAACTTCGGCTCAATCGAGGGCGAGAGCGTTGAGCTTAAGCTTGCAGTAAGCTTTGTAAGCAAGGAAAACGCAATCCTCAACCTTGAAACAGAGACAAACGGCAAGGATTTCGAGGCTGTCAGAAAAGAAGCCGTTGCACTCTGGGAAGACAGACTTTCTGTTGCAGATATTCAGGCTGATGACGAAACAAAGACAGTTTTCTATACCGCACTTTACCACTCGATGACTATGCCCAGTAACTTCACCGACGTAAACGGCGAATACCTCGGCTTTGATAAGAAGATGCACGTAGCTGAGGGCTACACCTACCGTTCGGATATGTCGCTGTGGGATACAGTCCGTTCGACACATCCGCTTTATACACTTATTGCAAGCGACGTTCAGCAGGACTGCCTCAAGAGTCTTGTTGAAATGACAAAGCAGGGCGGAGTAAACGTTGTTCCCAGATGGCCTCAGGGTGCAGGCTACACAGGCTCAATGTTCGGCGACCCCGCAAATATCATGATTACGGAAAGCTACATCAAGGGATACAGAGATTTTGACGTTGAAACCCTTTACAACGCTATGAAGAACACATCCGACAACCGTGTGAATAAGTCCGGCAGAGACTGCGTAGAGGTTTATAACGAGTACGGCTACGTTCCGCAGGACCTTGCAGGCAACGAGGAATCCGTAAGCCATACGCTTGAATACGCCTGGCAGGATGCCGCAATTGCAAAGCTCGCAACGCTTCTTGGCAATACAGAGGATGCAGAAAAGTACGGCACAAAAGCAATGTACTATAAAAACCTCTTCAACCCCGAAACCAGGTACTTCCACGCAAGAAATTCCGACGGTAAATTCGTCTGGAACTTTAACCCCAACATTACATATTTCTACGATATGGT
>JAZOMP010000038.1:0-6122 GCA_045654045.1 Acutalibacteraceae bacterium | reverse complement strand
GAATTTGCCCACGCTTCGCCCGATATCGCAATTTTCACAAATGCCTACCCCGAGCACCTTGACCACTACAACGGCTTTGAGGGCTACATCGGCGCAAAGCTGAATATCGTGCGCTGGCAGGACGAAAACGGCTTGTTTATTTCAAGTGCCGACCAGCCGCTTGAGGATATTGTCGGCAGCCTTGATTTCATAAAATCAAACCATAAGAGAATAAGCTGTAAGGCTTATGAAACGGACGAATTTTTCAAATCACTTACCACGCTTTCGGAATTTCTTCCGGGCGAAAACCAGTGGCAGGATATTTTCTTTGCTGCCACAGCCGTGCGTGAATTCGGTGTAAGCAACGAAGCTATCGAAGAAGCTGTTGCTTCCTTCGGCGGAATTGCACACCGCCTTGAAAAATTCAACGTCAAAAACGGCATCAGCTTTTACGACGATGCCATTGCGACTATACCCCACGCAGTTTTAAGCAACGTAAAGTCCCTCGGCAACGTCGGCACGCTTATCATAGGCGGTATGGACAGAGGGCTTGATTACTCGGAATTTATCGACGGACTTATGACCGCCCCGATAGACAATCTCCTCTGTATGCCCGAAACAGGCTACGCAATTGCGGATGCACTTGTCGAAAAAAGCTGCAAACTCAATATTGTAAAATGCGAAACGCTTGAAGAAGCCGTTGCAAAAAGCTTTGAGCTGACTGCACCGGGCAAAGCCTGCCTGCTCTCCCCTGCAGCGGCAAGCTACAACCGCTACAAGAATTTTGAAGAAAAAGGCAATGCTTTCAAGGCATTGGTAGCAAATTATGACTCCTGAAATTTTGCTTGAAAACGAAAAACAATTAGGTCTTGAAATCGACGCTCTGACTGCCGGAAATCCGACTGCGGCGGTTGAATTTGTCGTGAATATTTTAAAGGAAAATGAGGAGCTTTTTTCTCACTCCCGTGCTGTGAGCGCCTGCCTTGCAAGGCTTGTGAGCCGTTGCCTTATGCACCGCAAAAACAAGGACGGTATGATTAAAGCTTTAAGCGAAAACGGGTATCTCCGCTCGGTTTATTTCGGAAAGCTCAACACCTACAAGTATTCAATGATTTTTACCGCCAAGCGTGTAATGCGTAAGGGCGACGTTGAAATCAGCCGTGAAATAATTGAGCTTATAAAAAACAACCCCTACCGTGACGATACGGCAGAGGATTACAGCGAGCGCTTTTCGTGGAAATTTATTGCCAAAAAAATCCTCGACTCGCAGGAAGAGTATTTAAAATTAAGCGATGAAATAATTGAATTGCTTAATCAATAATAATCAATCCTCCGTCTTTTGACTTCGTCAAAATCCACCTCCTTTCAAAAGGAGGTTAAACCCTACTCAACAGCACTATAAACTGCTTTGTCAAAAGCTCCTTTTGAAAGGAGCTGTCGAGCGTAGCGAGACTGAGGATTGTCCAAGAAAATACAAATCAAAGGAATGTTATAATGGAAAACTCATTCCTACCCAGAAACAAAAAACTCAAAGGCTTTTCAAGAGGTTTGCGAAAAAATGCAACACCACAGGAGAGCAGACTGTGGTACCGGTTTTTGCGTACATATTCTGTAAGGTTTAACAGACAGAGAATAATCGGCAATTATATAGTCGATTTTTATTGTGACAAGGCAAAGTTGGTAGTTGAGCTTGACGGCTCACAGCATTATTTGGTAAAAGGCGAAGCTAAGGATATCGAAAGAGATGAATTTTTAGAAAGCCTGAATTTAAAGGTTTTAAGATTTTCAAACGAAGATGTAAATAAACATTTTTACGAAGTCTGTACTGTAATTGACAATACTGTACAAGAAAGAATAAGCAAATAAACTTATACGCATACAATCCTCCGTCACGGCTACGCCGTGCCACCTCCTTTCAAAAGGAAGTAAAGCCCTACTCAACAGCAATGTGAATTTGTTTGTCAAAAAGCTCCCTTTGAAGGGAGCTGGATTTGCCGCAAGGCAAAGACTGAGGGTTGTATAAATTTTTTCGGAGATTTACGATGCAGAAAATGATGAGCCATATGCGCTCGGCAATGGAAAAATACAATATGATTCAGGACGGCGACAGGGTTGCCGTCGGGCTTTCGGGCGGCAAGGACAGCACGGCTATGCTCGTTGCGCTTGCTAATATGCGCAGGTTTTATCCGCACAAGTTTGAGCTTGTTGCAATTTCGCTTGACCCGTGCTTCGGCGGAAAAGAAACGGATTACTCTCCGCTTGAAAAGCTGTGCGATGAGCTTGATGTGGAATACATAATCAAGCGCACTCAGCTCGGCGAAATTATTTTTGAAACGAGAAAAGAAAAAAATCCGTGCAGTCTGTGTGCCAAAATGCGAAGAGGCGCTCTGCACGATGCAGCAAAGGCGGCAGGGTGTAACAAGGTTGCCCTCGGCCACCATATGGACGATGCGGCAGAAACCTTCCTTATGAATCTGCTCAACGGCGGCCACATCGGCTGTTTTTCGCCCGTGACATATCTGTCACGCAAGGATATTTTTGTAATCCGCCCGATGATATTCTGCCGTGAAAGCGAGCCGGCAAGAATAGTGCGCCGAATGGAGCTGCCCGTTGTAAAAAGCCGCTGTCCTGCAGACGGCGTAACGGAAAGAGAAAGTATGAAGGAGCAGCTTACGGCTTTTGAAAAGAAATACGGCGATATACGTTCAAAAATTATAACCGCTATGCAGCACAAGGGCATTGACGGCTGGGGGATTGAAAATGAGTAATTTTAAAGCAATACTTTTTGATATGGACGGTGTACTGGTTGATTCCGAAACACCGCTTATGAAATGCGCTATAGACCACCTTAAAAACAAGTACGGCATAAACGCAAAATTCGAGGATTTTGCAGATTTCGTCGGCAAGGGTGAGGACGCGGCAATCGGCGGCGTTGTAGAGAAAAACGGCGGCACTTACCTGCCGCAGATGAAGGACGAGTGCTACGAAATTTATATTCAGCTTGCCGAAACAATTGTTGAGGGTGCACCGGGTATGAAGGAGCTTCTCCCGAAGCTCAAAGAAAAATGCAGGCTTGCCGTTGCCTCCTCTGCGGACAGAAGAAAGGTTGACGTCAACATCCGTGTCCTCGGCGTTGAGGAAAGCGTTTTCGATGCGGTTATTACGGGCAGCGATATCACCAACAAAAAGCCCGACCCCGAAATTTATATCAAGGCGGCAAAAGCGGTTGGTGTTGACCCAAAGGATTGCCTCGTTGTTGAGGATGCCGTTGCAGGCGTTGAATCGGGTAAGGCTGCAGGCTGTAAGGTTGTCGGCGTAGTCGGCAGTTTCGATGCCCAGACGCTTAAAAATGCCGGCGCGGATTACATAGTTGAAGCAACGAAAGATATTGAAAAACTGATATAAAAAATACACCTTGGTACGTTAAAAATACCAAGGTGTTTTTATTTACGGAACAAACATCAATATTATCAACCCCGCAAACGAAACGGCTACTGCGGCGATTTCACGCTTGCCGGGCTTATCGGGTGTGAAGAAGCAGATTACGGTTGAGCAAATCATAACGCCGCCCGTAACAAACGGATACTGTGCTGAGGCAGGCAGGTGCACAAGACCTATAAGCAGCAGCCAGTTTGCCACTCTGCCGAGCACACCGTTGCACACGGTGCTGAATGCCGCGCGCTTGTTCATTTTTCTCTTTTCGCCCTTCACAAAGGGGATTAGAGCTGCAGAAAGCACGGTCATAACTGCGGCGGTGAGCACCGAATAGCCTGCCGCCGAGGTTTTTTCAAACGGCGCCTGCTGGAATACAGTAGAAAGTACACCCGAAAGACCGTTGAGCACGAAAATACCTGCGTACCATATGTAACCCTTGCCGCCTTTTTCACGCTTTACAGTGAGCGCCAGCGCAAGTGCAACAATCACAAAGCACAGCACCTTACCGAGGGTCAATTCTTCCTTGAAGAAAACTATACCCACCGCAAAGGGCAGAGCCATACCGCCGAGCATTGCAAACATCGAGTAAAGCGAAAGGTTTATTTTGCCAAGCGCTTTCAGACTACAGAAGCTGTAGGCTATCATATCAAGTGCCGTAAGCACCGCCATAAGAAGTGAAAAAGGTGTAAATTCAAGCTTTGCGCCGTTAATCAGCAACAGTACAACAAGACCTGCCGCACTGCTTCCTGCCGAAAAGACAAGAGTGTCACGAAGCGTGCTGCCGTAGGAGCGTTCAAATTCGCGGTAAAAGAAAAACAGAACGCTGAACATTATTACGGCGGCGGAAAATATGCCGTAGTAAACCAAATCAATATGCCTTCTTTATTTAATATTTTCTATAAGCTTTTTAAAGTTTTCCTTCTGCTTCCCGGTAGGTGCATAATCGGGGTGAGAACAGCAGGGATAGGTCGGAGCTTCGCCGTTTTTGCCGATAAAGGGTGTGAGCGTATCGTTTTCGTACTTCACTCTGTCCTCTTCAAGGCGGAAATCAGGCACATCGTACGGCACACCTCTTTCCATAAGCGAACGGTGAGCCAGAATTGCAACGCTCGCCATACGGGTTGCAAAATAAACGTCGAAATCGGGCTTTTCGCCGTTGCGGATACAGTTGAAGAACTTCTTTATAACGAAGTAGTCGCCGCCGCCGTGACCTGCCTTTTCGGCTTCGATGGCATCCTCGCTCTGCCATTCGGGGTCGTACCAATTGGTTTCCTGCATACCCTCGGGAACACTCCACGAGTTGTAGCGGAGCATAACCTTTTCGCCCATACCTCTTACGTTTTCAACCTGACCCTTGACACCGCACACTCTGTAGGAATTGCTGTGTGCGCCGAACGCAGAACAGCCCGTTACCCTGAAAACGGAATCGTCATCGTTGAGCGTAGTTATAATTGCAGCACAGTCGCCTACGTAGCGGCTGAAGCAGGCATCCTCGGGCAGGGGATTGAAAACAGGCAGAGCCGTAACCCTTACGGGCTTTGAGCCGGTTGCGTGCATAACCGGTGCGAGAGAATGAGTTATGTAATAGGCTCTGGGCAGGTAATTGCGCCAATGCTCCTGCGTTGTGTGCAGGGCAAGGCAGGTTTCCCCGTCATAAAAATCCACGGGGTGGTTATATTCACCCTCGGCATACAGAATTTTGCCGAGCGTGCCGCCATCGCAGATTCGCTTTATTTCCTGGTTGAACTTCATAAACGGATAGTTTTCCGCAAGCATATAAATTGCCTTGCTTTTTTCAGCCGCACGCACGAGTGCCACGCCCTCTGCCATAGTTATGTTGGAGGTGCATTCGCTTAGCACGCTTATGTCTTTTTCAAGAAAACGCACTGCATATTCTGCGTGCTGTGTAAAATAGTTTGCGAGTAGTACGGCATCCATCCCACAACAGATGAATTTTTCAAAATCCGTAAAGCCCTCTGCTTCGGGGCAATGCGTTTTTGCTTCGCTGAGCTTTTTTTCGTCCTTGTCGCAAAGCGCAACAACCACGCCACCGCAAGCGGTAATGCTATCGTAAAACGAACTGCCTCTGCCCAGACCGAAAATACCTATACGTACTTTCTCCATATTAATTCCCCTTATCTTACGGTAATGAACACCATTCTTTCCTGAATTGTGAGGAAACCGTGGCCGGTGTTGTAGCCGCCGTGGTCGGAGGTAACAATAATCATCCAGTCCTCTGTTTCGTAGGTTTCACGAGCCTCGATAGCCTTGATGATATTGTAGCTTTCGGTTTCCTCTGCCTTGAATCCGTCGACATAGTCGGGGTTGTGGCTGCCGAAGCCCGTATCATGTCCTGCGTGGTCAGTGTGCTCAAGAATCATAAAGATGAAGTCGGAGCAGTCAGCACTCTTAACCTCCGCAAGGGTGTTTTCATAGGTTCCGTTTTCGCCCTGTGCATTTGCGGTATCGTCAGCGGCATCAACGAGCTTTACGTTGAGGTTGTTTTCCTCGATATATGCTCTGTCGAGTCTGTATGTAGAATCGTCATTTACAAAGTGACCGTTCCACGAAACGTAGAAAGCGGCTGACTCTGCCTTTTCGTTTTCAACAAGGGAAATGAAAAGGGGCTTGAAGTCTGTAGACTTTGTGATTGAGTTGCCCGTAATGCCCGTTACGCTTGCCCACTCACCCGTAAGTATTGAGCACCA
>JAZOMP010000037.1:0-3434 GCA_045654045.1 Acutalibacteraceae bacterium | reverse complement strand
CCCCGAATACGTATGTATTCTTTCGGGTGACCATATTTACAAGATGGACTATGCAAAAATGCTTGCATACCACAAGGAAAAGAACGCCGATTGTACAATCGCTATGCTCGAGGTCCCGTGGGACGAGGCTTCCCGTTTCGGTCTTATGCTTGTAAACGACGAGGGCGAAATCACCGCCTTCGAGGAAAAGCCCGAAGTGCCCAGCAGCAACAAGGCTTCAATGGGTGTTTATATCTTCACCTGGAAAAAGCTTCGTGAGTACCTGCTTGCAGACGAGGCAGACCCCAATTCAAGCAACGACTTCGGTAAAAACCTTATTCCTGCAATGCACAACGCAGGCGAAAGACTTTTCGCTTATCAGTTCGACGGCTACTGGAAGCACGTCGGTACTATCGACAGCCTCTGGGAAGCCAACCTTGACCTTCTGCGTCCCAGCGTTGACCTTGATTTGTCCGACAATTCCTGGAGAATTTACTCCAAGTCACCCGTTTCACCGCCTCACTTTGTTTCCGACAAGGCAAGCGTTGAAAACTCAATGATTTCCGAGGGCTGCACAATCGACGGTGAAATTGATTACTCCGTTCTGTTTGCAGACGTTACCGTTGAAGAGGGTGCAATCGTTGACTCCTCCATCATTATGCCCGGCACGGTTGTCAAGAAGGGCGCAGTAGTTCAGTACGCAATCGTTGCGGAAAACGCAGTTATCGAATCAGGCGCGGTTGTAGGCGAAAAGCCCGAAAACGTTCCCAACCGTGATGACTGGGGTGTTGCCGTTGTCGGCGCAGGCGTAACAGTCGGCGCAGGCGCAAAGGTTGCCCCCAAGGCTATGGCAGGCGAAGACGTGCCTGCAGCAAAGTGAGGAGGTAAGAAGACATGATCAGAGCTAAAGAAGTTCTTGCAGTTATATATTCAAACGCTTATGACGAGGCTCTCCCCGAGCTTACCAATATGCGTACAATGGGTTCAGTACCCTTCGGCGGCAGATACCGCCTTATCGACTTTGCGCTTTCAAACCTCGTTAACGCAGGTATCAGCAAGGTCGGTGTAATCACAAAGAGCAACTACCAGTCGCTTATGGACCACCTCGGCACAGGTAAGCCGTGGGACCTTTCCCGTAAGAGAAGCGGTCTTTTCCTGCTTCCTCCCTTCCTTCTGGGCGATACCGGTACCTTCGACAACCGCATCGAATCCCTCAAGGGCAATATGCACTTTATCGGTCGCGCAAGCGAGGAATACGTAATTATTATGGACTGTAACGTTGTTACAAACCTGAGTGTTGACGAGCTTATGAAATTCCACGAGGACAACGGCGCAGATATCTCCGTTGTCTGCAAGCACGGCAAGACACCTGCTCTTTCAAACCTTATGACCTTCGACATCAGCGAAAACAACCGTGTCAGCAAGGTAAGCGTCGGCGCACAGCCTGACGAGAGCGACTATTCACTCAACATCTTCTTTATGAAGAAGGCTCTGCTTGAAAGACTTGTAAACGATGCCTATGCAATGCACAAGAAGAGCTTTGCAACGGATATCTTCCAGGCAAACGTTGATACACTTAAAATCTGCGCTATGAAGAGCGACAACTTTGCCGTTTCAATTGACTCGCTTGACAGCTACTACAAGGCAAATATGATGCTTCTCGACAGCGCAAACAGAGCCTGCCTGTTCAATAAGTCCCGTCCCGTTTACACAAAGGTACGTGACGATATGCCCGCGCTCTACGCCATTGACAGCTCGGTCAAGGGCAGCCTTGTTTCCGACGGCTGTGAAATCAAGGGCGAGGTTATCAACTCTGTTCTCGGCAGAGGCGTTAAGGTTGAAAAGGGCGCAGTTGTTAAAAACTGCGTAATTATGCAGGATACCTTTATCGGCTCGGGTGCACACGTTGAAAACGTAATTCTCGACAAGAACGTTGTAATCAAGCCCGGCAAAACCCTTGTTGGTGCCGAAAACTTCCCCGTATTTGTAGGAAAGCGTATCGTAATTTAATCGTACGTAAAAAAGGAGAACACTATGAAAGTTTTATATGCAGCCAGTGAGGCTCTGCCCTTTATTGCCAGCGGCGGACTTGCCGACGTTGCAGGCTCGCTTCCTCAGGCTCTGCGCAAAAGGCTTATCGGTGCCCGTGTGGTTATGCCGCTTTACGACACAATAAGCCAGGAGCTTAAAGACTCAATGAAGTTCATTACACATATTTCCGTGCCCGTTGCGTGGCGCAGACAGTACTGCGGCATTTTTGAGGCACGTGCAGGCGGTGTAATTTACTACCTTCTCGACAACCAGTATTATTTCAAGCGTGACCGTATCTACGGCCATTATGACGACGCGGAAAGATTTGCTTTCTTCTCCCGCGCAATTCTTGAAATAATTCCCCATATCGGATTCAAGCCCGACATTATCCATTGTAACGACTGGCAGACGGCTATGACTCCCGTTTACTACTCCACAATGTATGCCGACCAGCCCGGTTGGGAAAACATCAAGACCGTTTTCACAATTCACAACATCCAGTACCAGGGTGTTTACGGTATGGAGCTTATCGGCGACGTGCTCGGTCTTCAGCCCGGCACGGAGCACCTTGTTGAGTACAACGGCTGTGTCAACCTGATGAAGGGCGCAATCGAAACCGCAAATATGGTAACAACCGTAAGCCCGTCCTACGCAAACGAAATTCTTGACCCGTGGTTCAGCCACGGTCTGGACAATATTCTTGCCCAGCGCCGCTTCAAGCTGATGGGTATACTCAACGGTATCGATGTTGAAAACTACAACCCCGAAACGGACAAGAATATTTTTGCAAACTTCAGTTCCGAGGACTTCTCCGCAAAGGCTGTCAACAAGGCGGAGCTGCAGAAGCTCTTTAACCTGCCTGTAAAGGCTGACACGCCCGTTATCGGTATCGTTACCCGCCTTGTTTCCCACAAGGGTCTTGACCTTGTAAAGGCTATTCTTGACGAATTGCTTGCAACAACCGACGTTCAGGTTGTTGTGCTCGGCTCGGGTGACTGGCAGTACGAGGAATTCTTCAAGGAAATGGCAGGCAGATATCCTGAACAGCTCGGTCTGCGCCTCGGTTTCGTGCCCGACCTTGCAAGAAAGATTTACGCCGGCAGCGATATGTTCCTTATGCCTTCAAAGAGCGAACCCTGCGGTCTTTCGCAGATGGTGGCTCTGCGCTACGGCTCTGTTCCGATTGTCCGTGAAACAGGCGGACTCAAGGACAGCATTTCCGATTCCGGTGACAACGAGGGTAACGGCTTTACCTTTGCCCGCTACAACGCACACGATATGCTCTACACAATACGCAGAGCGGTCGAGGGCTACCAGAACAAGGAGGGCTGGGCTATCCTTGTCAAGCGTGCAATGGAAAGCAACAACTCCTGGAACCGTTCCGCAAACGAATATATCAGAATGTACAAGGACGTTCTCAAAAA
>JAZOMP010000036.1:0-2371 GCA_045654045.1 Acutalibacteraceae bacterium | reverse complement strand
GACAGCGGTATGGAGGAAATTCTGATTCTCACGGGTGAAAGCAGAGGTCAGAGCAATGTGGAGTATATCGGTGAAGCGTGCAAATTAGCACGGAAGTACTTCCGTATGGTCGGACTTGAAATTTATCCTGTAAATACCGATGAATACAGATATCTTCACGAATGCGGTGCGGATTATGTAACCGTATTTCAAGAAACATACGATACAGATAAATATGAAAAACTGCATCTACTCGGACATAAACGTGTGTGGCCTTACCGCTTTGATGCACAGGAGCGTGCGCTTCGTGGCGGTATGAGAGGTGTTGCATTTTCGGCATTGCTCGGACTTTCTGACTTCCGCAAAGATGCATTGGCAAGTGCTTTGCACGTGTATTACTTGCAGAGAAAGTATCCTCACGCAGAGATGTCACTTTCCTGCCCGAGACTCAGACCGATTATCAATAACGATAAAATCAATCCTCTTGACGTACACGAAAAACAGTTATGTCAGGTGCTTTGTGCATACCGCATATTTCTTCCGTATGTGGGAATTACGGTATCATCCCGTGAAAGTGCCGAGTTCAGAAACGGAATTGTAAAAATTGCCGCAACAAAGGTTTCCGCAGGTGTTTCTACCGGTATCGGAGACCACGAAAGCAAATATACGGGCAAAGAAACCGACAACATTCAAGGCGACGAGCAGTTTGAAATTGATGATAACCGCAGTCTTGATAAAATGTACAAAGATATTACAGAGGAAGGATTGCAGCCGGTTCTGAACGACTATCTGTATGTGTGAGGTAATGAATATGAAAAAATTTGACCCTACTTTATATTTTATAACTGACAGCACGAATTACACAGAGGAAGAATTTCTTTTTCGTGTTGAACAGGCACTCAAGGGTGGAGCAACCCTTCTTCAGCTTCGTGAAAAGGAAAAATCCACCCGCGAATATATTGAGCTTGCAGAAAAGGTACACGAAATTGCACAGGAATACAATGTGCCGCTTATTATTGATGACAGAGTTGATGTTGCACTCGCAATTGATGCGGAAGGTGTTCATGTCGGAGCAAGTGATATGCCCATTGCTACCGCAAGAAAGCTGATGGGCAAAGATAAAATTGTAGGTGCAACAGCCAAAACCGTGCCTTGGGCAAAAGAAGCATATGAACAAGGTGCTGATTATCTTGGTGTTGGAGCCATTTATCCTACAACAACCAAAGTAAAAACCGTTCTTACCTCTACCGAAACTCTTGATGCAATAACAAAAGCTGTGCCCATTCCTGTTAATGCAATCGGCGGTCTGAATAAAGATAACCTTGGTATTCTTAAAGACATCAGCATTTCAGGCATTTGCGTTGTTTCGGCAATTATGAAAGCTGATTATCCTGAAAAAGAAGCTGAAAAATTACTTTCACTTGCAAAGGATTTGATAAAAAATGATTAAAGGTGCAATATTCGACCTTGACGGTACGCTTTTTGACTCAATGTTTATATGGGATACAATTGGTGAAATTTATCTTCGTTCAATAGGATACGAGCCGAAAGAATACCTGAATGAAACCTTCAAAACAATGAGTCTTTACAATGCGGCCTGTTATTATAAAAGCGAATATGGTGTTACTCTGTCTGTTGACGAAATAATGGACGGTGTAAACCGAATGGTCGAAAGATACTACATAAATGAGGTTCAGCTGAAACCCGGTGTTTATGATTTTGTAAAGCATCTTCATAATATCGGTGTCAAGATGTGTATAGCAACAGCAACGGACAAACATCTTGTTGAAGCGGCACTTGAAAGATGCGGAATTAACGAATGCTTTTCAGAAATCTTCACTTGCACATCTGTCGGTCACAGCAAGGATGAGCCTGATATTTACCGTGAAGCATTAAAACATCTCGGTACAACGAAAGATGACACCCTTGTTTTTGAAGATGCGATTTATGCAATTAGAACAGCAAAAAAAGACAGTTTCAGAGTTGTTGCAATTTACGATAAATCTGAAGTAAATCAAACAGAAATAAAAACTCTTTGCGATTTTTACATAACTGATTATACGGATATACAAGGTTTCTGGAAATTTGCCGCACCTATGAAAACTGCACTTTCAATAGCAGGGAGCGATTGCAGCGGCGGTGCAGGTATTCAGGCTGATATAAAAACAATGACTATGAACGGCGTTTATGCAATGAGTGCAATTACCGCCCTGACCGCACAAAACACAACGGGAGTTTTTGCAATATCCGAATCGTCGCCCGAGTTTTTAAAAGAACAAATTGATGCAGTGTTTGAAGATATTTACCCCGATGCGGTTAAAATAGGTATGGTTTCATCGTCGGAACTTATTTCTGTTATTGCTGAAAGACTTAAATTTTATAATGCTAAAAA
>JAZOMP010000035.1:0-4646 GCA_045654045.1 Acutalibacteraceae bacterium | reverse complement strand
GAAGCCATCTCCAAGATTAGATATCCCATAGCGTAAGCTAGTAAGACCCCTCATAGACTAAGAGGTTGATAGGCTGCATGTGTAAGCGTAGTGATACGTTCAGCTTGGCAGTACTAATAGGTCGAGGGCTTGAACCATTTTTCTACTTGGTATTCAGGTTTTTCTAACAACTCACATCACTATTCTTACCTTTGTTCAGTTTTTAGGGTATAATTCCCGAAGACTTCGTTCATTTCGAACGGAGTCTTTTTTATATTCCTGGTTTGGGAATAATTTAAATTCTGTAGGAAGGTTCGTAGAGGACGGCCTCCATGATCTTCTGAAATATTTTCAATTCATCAAATTGAAAATGATTGTGCAGGGAACAATCTTGACTGTTCTGTTAGAATGGATTAAGTCTTGCAGAACGCTCTTGAGTGTCCAATCAACTTCCCATATAATTAAGATAACATTTCAATTCGGACGTTTTAGACACCTTCGCCTACGTTTTACTTCAACCTTATTAATTATCCTTATAAATTTTATTTTGTTTATTATATAATATATTATAATAATTAATTACATTATAGATATACCGCTATTGTGTGATATTACAAATTTTTGAAAAAGGCTTTACTTTAGTGCGCTAATATGGTAAAATGGCAACACATTAAAACTCGAAAGGGTGTATTAACTTATGAAAAAATTACTTGCACTTCTTCTGGCTCTCTCAATGGTATTCTGTTTCGCTGCTTGCGGCGGTAACGATGCTCCCGTAGCAGATGAAACAACAGCACCTGTTGATGCAGGTACAGAGAACAACGGCGAAGCAAAGACAATCGTTGTTGGTTACACAATTTACGAACCCATGAACTACAAGGATGAAAGCGGCAAGCTTGTCGGCTTTGATACAGAGCTTGCAGAAGCTGTTTTTGGCAACCTCGGTTACGAAGTTATCTTCCAGGAAATCGAGTGGAGCAGCAAGTACACAGACCTTGATTCAAACACAATCGACTGCGTGTGGAACGGTTTTACAGCTAACACAGCAGATGATGACGGCATTCTCCGTTCCGAGAAGGTTGACTTCTCCTATAACTATATGGAAAACCGCCAGGTAGTTGTTGTTAAGGCTGACGCTGCTGTTGAAACAGCTGCTGACCTCAACGGTAAGTTCGGCGTTGCTGAAAGCGGTTCCGCAGGTGAGGCTTACGCAAAGGCATTTGAGGGTACAATGTTCAAGGGCTTCATCAAGCAGACAGAGTGTCTCACGGAAATCAAGGCCGGTACAGCTGATTTCGCAGTTGTTGACGCACAGCTTGCAAAGTCTTACGTTGGTAAGGGCGACTATGCAGACCTCAAGGTTGTTGACGCACTTTCCAGTGATGTTGAGTACTACGCAATCGGCTTCAAGAAGGGCAGCGAGCTCACAGCTCAGGTTAACGCTCAGCTCGAAGCACTTGGTGCAGACGGTACAATCGCAACTCTTGCAGAGAAGTATGGCGTAGCTACAACAGCTATTACAGATTTCTCCGATCAGAAGTAATCTGAATTTACCCTTTTAAAGATATTAATTAACCGGAGTTAAAGTATGTCCTTTTTAGAAGTCACGGCTTTTTTGTTCGACGGCTTTAAAATATCTTTGCTTATCTTTGCGGTGACGCTGCTTTGCGGCGCACCGCTTGGTTTGCCTATTGCCTTCTGTTCAATGAGCCGCATTAAAATCGTTAAGTCAATTTCAAAGATAATAGTCTGGATTGTCCGCGGTATTCCGCTGATGCTGCAGATTTTTATTATCTACTACGTGCCGGGTCTGCTGGTCAACTATCAGCTCTTTGGTAAGATAGACCGCTTTATGTTCCTTGAGTACGGCATTGCGGATGCAGGCCGAATTACGGCTGTTCTCATTGCTTTCACCCTCAACTATGCCTGCTACTTCTCGGAAATTTACCGCGGCGGTATCGAAAGCATATCCAAGGGTCAGTACGAGGCTGGCTACGTCCTCGGTCTTACCAAATCACAGATTTTCAGAAAGATTATCCTCAAGCAGGTTATTCAGCGCATCGTTCCTCCGATGTCAAACGAAATAATCACGCTTATCAAGGATACGGCACTTGCAAACTGTATTATGGTTTGCGAAATCATCAAAAACGCAAAGGAGCTTGCCGCTACAAAGGCGCTGATATGGCCGCTGTTCTTTACGGGCGTATTCTACCTCGTCTTTGTCGGTATTCTCACCGTTGTTCTCAACAGGGTGGAAAAGAAGCTCAGCTATTTCAGGAGTTAAGCTATGTCGATATTGGAAGTCAGTAACATAAGAAAAAGCTTCGGCAAAACCGAGGTTCTCAAGGATATAAGCTTTACTCTCGAAAAGGGTGAGGTTCTCTCGATTATCGGCTCTTCCGGTAGCGGTAAGACAACTCTGCTCCGTTGCCTAAACTTCCTCGAAACAATTGATAACGGCAAGATTGTTGTTGACGGCGAAGTGCTTTTCAATAGCGCCGATACCGCAAAAATGACCGATGAGAAGATAAGAGAAAACAGACTGGATTTCGGTCTCGTTTTCCAGAATTTCAACCTCTTTCCGCAGTACACAGTTCTGCAGAACCTTACTCTTGCGCCTACGCTTCTTAAGAAAGGCAGCGAGCAGGAGATTAAGCAGAATGCACTTGAACTTCTGAAAAAGGTTGGTCTTGAGGAAAAGGTTGATTTCTATCCCTGCCAGCTTTCCGGCGGTCAGCAGCAGCGTGTTGCAATTGCACGTGCACTTGCGCTCAACCCTAAGATTCTTTTCTTCGATGAGCCTACCTCTGCACTTGACCCCGAACTTACCGTTGAGGTTCTCAACGTTATCAAGGGCCTTCGTGATTCGGGCTGTACAATGGTTGTTGTAACGCACGAAATGGATTTTGCCCGCAACGTTTCCGACAAGGTTATATTTATGGCGGACGGCGTTATTGAGGAGGAGGGTACACCCGAAGAGGTGCTCGTCAACCCGAAATCCGAGCGCACAAAAGCCTTCCTCAATCATATCGGTTAAGATAGGTTTAGCACATTACACAAAAATCAAACAAATAATTTTAAGCACACTTACCCTCGTGTATCGTACAAGAACGGCGATATAAGGGCAAAGTGTGCTTTTTGCTTGTGTTGGGGTAAAAGGGGATAATTTTGCATTTTCGGCATAAAAAGTTAAAAATAAAGCAAAAAACTTTACAAAACGGCTCAAAAAACCCTTGACAAGGGGCAAAAAATACTGTAAAATACTTAATCACCATTAAAATGGAAATGTATCGGCATAAATAAATTCGGTCAAGAATTTTTGTGCAACTCGCACAAAAAGCCGTCTGATTTTCGTTTAATTTTCTCCCCACGATTATTATATAAGAATGGAGTGATTTGCCCATGGCAAAAGCAGCCCAAATGGTCAAGCACGGCAAAATCGAAAGATTGAGCTACAGCAGGATCAACGAGGTTATGGAGATGCCCAACTTCATCGAAATCCAGAAGAACTCTTATCAGTGGTTCCTCGATAAGGGTCTGAAGGAGGTTTTCCGTGATATCGACACCATCACGGATTACACGGGTAATCTCGAACTGAGCTTTGTCGATTTCCGTATGGACGACAAGCCCAAGTACACCATCAAGGAGTGTAAGGAGCGTGACGCAACTTACGCTGCTCCCATGCGTGTCACAGCAAGACTCTACAACAAGGAAACCGGCGAAATCAAAGAGAACGAAGTTTTCATGGGTGATTTCCCGATTATGACGGAAAGCGGCACTTTTGTTATCAACGGTGCAGAGCGTGTTATCGTTTCTCAGCTTGTCCGTTCTCCCGGTGTTTATTTCGACATCGACCACGACAAGGTAGGTAAGGAGCTTTACAAGGCTCAGATTATCCCCAACAGAGGTGCATGGCTCGAGTTGGAAACCGACCAGAACGACCTTTACTACGTCCGTATCGACAAGAACAGAAAGATTTTCATTACGACCTTTATCCGTGCCCTCTTCTGCGGCACAGAGCTTGGTCAGGGTACAAATGATGATATTATCGATATGTTCGGCGACGATATCAGACTCAACGCAACTCTTGAAAAGGACGAGAAGCAGAACGCAGAGGAAGCACTGCTTGAGGTTTACCGCAAGCTGCGTCCCGGTGAGCCCCCCACGCTTGAGACGGCTCAGTCACAGCTCGACGCTCTCTTCTTCGACCCCCACCGCTATGACATTTCCAGAGTAGGCCGCTACAAGTACAACAAGAAGCTTGCCATTTCCGCAAGAATTGCAGGCTACAGCGCAGCCGAAATGATTATCAGCCCTGCAACCGGTGAAATCCTTGCCGAGGAAGGCGAGCTTATCACCACAGAAAAGGCAGCAGAGATTGAGCAGGCAGGTGTTGACAAGGTTTACATCGACCTTGACGGCAAGAAGCTCTGCGTTATCTCCAACGCTATGGTTGACATCGCAGGCTATTTCCCGCAGTTCACAAAGGAGCAGTTTGAGGAAGCAGCAATCAACGAAAAGGTTTGCTTCAGACCCCTCAAGGCTCTTGTTGATGCAGCAGCAGAAAACAACTGGAGCGACGAGGAAATCCTTGAGCAGCTTCTTGCTCACTGTGATGACCTTATTCCGAAGCACATCGTGCGTGAGGATATCTTCGCATCCATCAA
>JAZOMP010000034.1:0-3018 GCA_045654045.1 Acutalibacteraceae bacterium | reverse complement strand
CCGCTTTCTATCATATCGTGAAGCACGTTGCCTGCGCCTACGGGGGGAAGCTGGTCGGAGTCGCCGACCATAATCAGCCTGCACCCGAGCGGAAGTGCATCGAGTAATGATGAAAACAAATATATGTCTATCATTGACAGCTCGTCAACGATAAGCACGTCTGCCTCAATGGGGTTGCGCTCGTTTCGTGCAAAGCGCTGAGTGTCGCTGTCGTCCCACTCAACCTCAAGCAGACGGTGAATAGTCTTTGCCGGCATACCCGTAATTTCGCTCATTCGCTTTGCCGCCCTGCCCGTGGGTGCGGCAAGAGCTATGCGAAGCTTGTCTTTTTTGAAAAGCGAAATCATACCGTTTATGGTCGTTGTCTTACCCGTACCGGGACCGCCCGTAAGGATAAGCACACCCTTTTCAACGGCGGTGATAATAGCGCTTTTCTGTTTTTGCTCATATTTTATGCTGAGCGAATATTCTATATTCTCTATGTCCTGCAAAAGCGTGGGCTTGCCTGCAGGCGGAAATGAACAGAGCACCTTTATGCGCCTTGCGGCATTTCTTTCCGCACGGTAGGCAGAGGGAATAAACAGAAATTCCTTGCCGTCAAGCACCGCGCTTTCAAGCTGTCTGTCCGTTATAAGCGAATCTATTGCATTATTTAAAGTGTCCTCGTCAGCACCTAAAAGCTCCCCTGCGGGGATGAGCATTTTATCTCTTGGCAAACAGGTGTGCCCGTTGCCGAGGTTGTGGCGCAAAACATGGAGTACACCTGCCCTTACTCTGTACGATTCGGGCGGTGAATCGGGCAGAGAGGCAGCAATTGCGTCGGCACGCTCAAAATTTATGCCTATACCCTCCGCACAAAGCAAATAAGGATTATTGCGCACGGTTTCAACCGCATTGAAGCCGAAAATTTTGTAAGTATTAAGGCTTTCTCTTGCCGTCATACCGTATTTTTCAAGTGCAATCAGGGTCTGCCTTACGGCAAACTGACGGGAAAACTCTGTGCAGATTGTGTTAGCCTTTTCCCGTGAAATGCCCTTGATTGAACAAAGCTTTTCCGGGTGGTTTTCAAGCACGTCAAAGGAGTCCTCGCCGAATTTTTCGATAATTTTCTGCGCCGTTGCAGGGCCTATGCCTTTTACCGTGCCCGAGGAAAGATATTTGTACAAATCCTCCGCACCCGTGGGCATTGAGCGCACACAGCTTGTCGCACGAAGCTGCCTGCCGTAAAGCGGATGAGTGTCAAACGCACCCCTTACGGTCAGCTTTTCGCCTGCCGCAATTTCGGGCAGGACACCGACAACGGTTATAAACTCGTCGTCCTCACTGCACAATTCAAGCACGGTGAAGCCCGTTTCGTCTATATGCACCGACACGTCTTCAACCGTACCGGTTATTTCAACTTCCTGATTGTCAAACAAGTGAAAGACTTCCTCCGATTAATATTTATCTGCTTTTTTATAAATTTTTACCGCCGCAGCGGAAAGACCGAAAATGAGCATCATATAGCACATCGGCTTCAAACCGTAAAACGGATAGTCCGTCATGCCGCACATACAGAATGCGGTTATGCTTGCAAGCAGGGAAATTGCAAGACCTCTTGCCCTGCCGCCAAGGCGTGACAGCTTTATCATTTGGGCGGCAAACACCGCGAGTATTGCCGCAAAAAGCAGTACGCCGACTATGCCGTTTTCAAGCATTATCTGTAAAACAATGTTGTGTGCGTGGGGCTGTTTTATTCCGTAGGTGTTGTGCAGGAAATCACGCACGTTGTTTACACCCGTACCCAGTCCGAAAACCCAGTTATCCTCCAGCACCTCAAAACACGCTTCCCAGATATTTGAACGTGTGCTGACCGAAACGTCGTTGAAGTTGAAAATTGAAAGCAGGCGCTTGAAAACACCGTCCGCAAAAATTGCTAATGCACCAATACCGCCGACACCGCAGCCAAGAAGTACGAGCGTTCTTTTTCCGCCGTAGAAAAGCAAAATGACAAAAGCTGCCGCCATCGCAAGGTACGGACCCCTTGAATAGGACGCTGCAATACCGCCAAGAGTAAGCGCAAGACAGATAAGACCGAGAATCTTTTTGCGCTTGCTGTGGAAATAGAACATACAGTAAGCGGAAAACGGAAGCATAACCGTAAGGAAAATCGCATAGAAAACGGGGTTAGTAAACGTACCGCTGGCACGGGTGATAATTGAAATAAATTCGGTACGCTGAACGTGCTGCATAACGAAATCGGGCAACAGATGGTTGACCGCAACATCGGCAATAAAATTGTCCAGCGGATGCCAGAAGGGATTGAAAAAGCCCTTGAGTGCCGGGTGAATAAGCTCGCCGTAGTGGTAGAGAAGCATCTGCCCTATGCCGATGCCGCCTGCAACACCGCCGCTTAAAGCACCGGCAAGAATAACGGCATCCAGCTTTTCGCCCGTGTCAATTGCGCTTCGCATCATCAGATAGCAGAAGAACATTCCGCCCCAGATTGCTATACCCGAAAGGCCCGAGGGAAGGTAGTCCGAATAAAACAGACCTATGACCTGCCACAGCGAATAAAGCAGCATACAGATGCCTAATTTGCCAACCGAAAGCCTTCCGTTTTCCTTGAATTTAACATTCTTTATATAGGAAACAAAGAGAAGCACGGGGAATATGTATTCGGGCAGTAAAGCCGCCGCAAAAAAAGAAACAAGCGCCCATATCCAGTGACCTTTATTGTTGCGGAAAAACTCCTTTATCGAGCCCATATCCCTGCCCCCCTTTTATTTAAGCATAATATCTTATTTTATATAATAACACCTTTATTAAAATAAATCAATAAAAAAGAGACGAGCAAGGCTCGTCCCTTCAAAAAATTTATTCTTTATTCTTCAGAATTAATTAACGCCACCGCATTAATCAATTCACTCGGGTGAGAAACAACTGTAGTCACGCCTTCGGCTTCAAGAGTAACTCTGTCACGAAAGCCCCACAGACAGCCTATGCACGGCAGCCCTGCGTTGCGCGCAGTAATACAGT
>JAZOMP010000033.1:0-2304 GCA_045654045.1 Acutalibacteraceae bacterium | reverse complement strand
ATGCTTGCCTATATTGAATATACGTACCTCTGGATTGTTCAGGCAGTTATCGGTCTTTTGCTCAACGTGCAGATGGTTATGAACGATTACAAGGAAACTACATACCTTATCTACGGCGTGTATGCTCTTTACTGCGTAATCGGTGCGTTCATAAACGTGCACAGGTTTTATAAAGAACAGCAGGAAAGTAAGACGGAATAAACAATAAAAAGCACCTCGGCTGAGGTGCTTTCTTTTATAATATTCTCCACTTCTGCTGTATGATTTCACACGGTCCGTTCTTTTCGTTTTTGGCGTAAAATACGGTAATCAGAGTGCCGTCGGGCAGTTCAACCGTTGTCGGGTAGCCAAGGTCGTCGCTGAACGGGTTTTCGTAAAGGCGAATGTCCTTCTCCCATGTTTTTCCGCCGTCGGTGCTGAACATTGCCATAATACCGTACGGCTTTTTTCTTCTGCCGTAGGTGCAAAGCAGTACACCATTGCTTGTCATAAAAAGGTGCGGCGGTGCACCGCCCGTTTTGTCAAGCAGCATTTCGGGCTCGCTCCACGTCTTTCCGCCGTCATCGGAAACACTCTGGAAGGTGGTGAAAAGGTGTTCCTTGCCGCCTTCAAAAAGCTCTGTGTTTTCGCCTCTGATATGGCAGATAAGTCTGCCGTCTGGCATTTCAATCAGGTTCGGCTCGTTGAGCACAACGTTTTTGTCCGAACAGGTTATTTTGCCTATAAGCTCGGTTTCGTAAGTTTCGGTATCAAGCCTGCGCACCTCAATACCTGCAAAAATATCCTCAAACCTTGTACCTGCCCACAAAACCGTGCCGTCGCGAAGCTCGAGCGGTCCGTGCGGAGAGGTGATGGGGGAGCGGTGAATTTCGCCGAAGGTTGTGCCGCCGTCACGGCTTATACGGAAAGTTGCACCGAGGTATTTTTCCTCGTCTTCTTTTGTAATTAAGCTTATGTAATTCTGCACGTATCTGTTTTTGGTGTTGTGGTGGCGCTGCATTTCGGCAGAGTTGTTGAAGGACGTAACAATAAGCGAGTTTTCGCCGAAAACGCAGATGCCTGCGTCCCTGTCGTCAAGCGGTGTGTCAATAACCGGGGCAGGTCTTGTGTAGGTTTTGCCGCCGTCAGAGCTGTACGAAATTACAGCCTTGCCGAAGGGGCAGACGTGCTCAAGCCGAAAGCCCGAAGCACCTACCGCAATTCGTCCGTCGGGAAGAGTTACGGCTGTCGGCCAGCCGAAATAGTTGTGCTTGCTGTCAGGGTTGGACATTATAGTTTCGGGTTTTCCGATAAGCTCAATTTTCATTTAATCATCTCCTGAAAATATATTATAATAATATTTGCACATTTTCAAGCCTGAGATTTTCTGTTGCACAAGATTATATCTTTGTGGTATAATAATCTGTAGGGAAGGGGCTTGCTCCTTCCGTAAAGTCAGATGAAACCTGACGGAACGGTCAAGACCGTTCCCTACATTTGCCGGTAGGAGGAATTTTAAAATGAACCTTGATTTTATTTTCAATAACGAAAACGAAAAACCGCTTGATAATCTTGTTACGGACGGCGGCTTTGTCGGAATAATGCGTACAATTGCCTGTGTGGGCGACAGCCTTTCTTCGGGCGAGTTTGAGTCGCTGGACGAAAACGGCAACAGAGGCTACCACGATATGTTTGAGTATTCATGGGGTCAGTATATTGCCCGAATGGCAGGGTGCAAGGTTTATAATTTCTCCCGCGGCGGTATGACCGCAAGGGAATACTGCGAATCCTTTGCCGAAAATAACGGTATGTGGGACAAGGAAAAAGCAGCGCAAGGCTACATAATTGCCCTTGGTGTTAATGATATAATGAATGCAGGTCACCCGATGGGTACACTTTCGGACATCTGCCTTGAAGACTATAACAAAAATGCCGATACCTTTGCGGGCAACTACGGCAAAATTATTCAGCGCTATAAAGAAATTCAGCCCGATGCAAAGTTTTTCCTTGTTACAAAGCCCAAGGATAACAGGGACGAAAGAAATCCCTTCGGTGCGGACGATATATCAAAGCTTCTCTACGAAATGGCAGAGCTTTTCCCGAACACTTATGTGATTGACTGGCGAAAATACGGTCCCGTCTGCGACGAGGAATTCAGAAAGCGCTTCTTTGTCGGCGGTCATATGAACGCGGCAGGCTATCTTATGACAGCAAAGATTATCAGCTCGTATATCGACTACATAATCCGCCACGATTTTGAAGCCTTCTCACAGATTGGCTTTGTCGGCACACCGTATAAATATTGATTTGATAACGAAAACTCCG
>JAZOMP010000032.1:0-10588 GCA_045654045.1 Acutalibacteraceae bacterium | reverse complement strand
GGCTCATAACGATGAGAAGCTGAAGCTTTTCCTGCATACCCTTTGACATTGTCTTGATTTTCTGGTTGGGGTCAAGGCGGAAGCGGTTGAGCATATCCAGAGCCTTTACCTTGTCAAAATCGGCAAAGAAATCCTGGAAATAGTCAATTGCGTCCTTCGCCTTCATCCACTCGGGCAGGTAGGTGCGCTCGGGCAGATATGCGGTAACGGATTTTGTGTAAATGCCGGGCTTGTGACCGTCGATAAGAACCTCGCCGTCGTAGTCGTGAATAAGACCGGTGAGAATTTTGATAAGTGACGTTTTACCGCAGCCGTTGGGACCGAGCAGACCGATAATCTGTCCCTGCTCGTAGCTTAAATCGAGTCCGCGCAGAACCTGGTTGTGTCCGTAGGATTTCTGCAGACCCTTTACTTCAATGATTTTGCTCATTGCTTGTTTTTCCTTTCTTTTTGTTTTCTTTTCTTTTCATAGTTGGTTTGATTTGCGAAAATTTCTTAAGTTCAACGCTTGAGTGTCCGTCCTCCGCCTTTGCGGGACGTGCCGTGCGCCAGATGCGGATTACGCCGTCGTCGTTGAGAACTTTGAGTATCGTTATTGTAAACGGCAGTATAAACATACCGAGAACGCCGAAGAGCTTCAGACCAATATACATACCCATAAGCGTTGCTATAGGCGGCAGGCCGAGCTGACCTGCAACGAGCTTTGGCTCAATGTACTGTCTGAGTACGGTTATGATAACGTAGATTACAAGCACGCCTATTCCGAGTCCCGTTTTACCCATCAGCAGGGAAACGATGCCCCACGGAATAAGAATTGTGCCCGAGCCGAGTATCGGCAGAATATCAACAATTGCCGTAACGAGCGAAATCGTGAAAATGTAGCCGCCGTTGTAAATTCCTAAAAGCTTTAGTGCGGAAATGCCGATAAACAGCTCTGTACAGGTTATGCAGATAATAAGGCAGTATGCCTTGAGCATCTTGCTTATCGTTGTGATAGTGAGATTTTTAGTCCTGGTAAGCGTTTCACGCTTTTTGGCAGGCAGCTGGCGCTTGATGAAGGTGACAATTCTGTCATAGTCCGACGTCATAAACACTGTAGCAATAAATGTTATCACTATCGCAATAAGAGCGCTCGGCACTTTGCTCGCCGTGGAGATAACGCCTGAAAGCGGTGTTTTAAGCGAGGATAAGTCGAAGTTGGATAACAGCGCCCCGGAAGGATGTGTCGGGTTTTGCTGTGCGGCAGAAATCAGATTGTCTGCAAGGTTATCTATCCACCGTGTGAGCGGCGTTTCAAGTGCTGTCGGCAGCTTTTCTACAAGAGTAATCAGCCATCGTTCTGCTGTCATAATAAAATCGGGCAGGCTGTCAAACGCAGACATTACCGATTCGATAAGTCCTTTTACCTCGGTAACGATTTTTGTTCCCGCCAGAGCGAGTATGCCTATAAGAAACAGCGCACAGAACATTGTCAGCAGAAAGGCGGCAAGGCCTTTTTTTATCGGCGTGCGTTTTGTGAGCAGTCTTACGGGCTTTTGCAGCAGCATTGCCGCAAAGAATGCAAAGATAAACGGAAAAAGCGGCCAGAACGCAAAGCGCATAAACAGGTAGAACGCACCGATAATCAGCGCAAAGTAAGCAACACTTATAAGCACGCTTTTTCTTCTTTCGACCGAAGCGGTCATTTTTTCATTTCCCTCCTTTTACTTATAAGTATCCTAATTATACTTATAAGTATTAGTATTATAATACACTTTACAAAAAATTACAATTGATTTAAAAGAAAGTTTATAAAAATCTTTACCTTACCGTAATATTGCCTTGACAATTGAATCAGTATTCAACTATAATAAGCACAGTTGAATATTGATTCAACCGAAAGGGAAATGAATATGCCGAGAAATGAATTTACTTGTGACTGTAATGCGGTCAATTCGGAGCTTGTGGAAAATATGGTTAACAGTATGCCTGATGAAAAAATCTTTGACAGTCTGGCAGGTTTTTATAAAATTCTGGGTGACACTACAAGGTGCAAAATTGTTTTTGCCCTGTTGCAAAGTGAAATGTGTGTCTGTGACCTTGCAAACGTGCTTTCTATGACGAAATCTGCCGTTTCGCACCAGCTTGGCAAAATGAGAAACAGCGGCGTTGTCAGGTGCAGGCGAGATGGCAAGGAGGTTTATTATTCGCTGGATGATGAGCACGTTGCCGGAATATTTGCCGTTACGGCAGAGCATATCAGCCACAGAGAAGGAGAAGAAAAATGAAAACCGAAAGAAATATTCTCGTTGCATTCGTACTCAATTTATCGTTTGCGGTTTTTGAGTTTTTCGGCGGTGCTTTTACGGGCAGCGTTGCGATTGTTTCCGACGCCGTGCACGATTTAGGCGATGCGGCAAGCATAGGGCTGTCATTTTTCCTTGAAAGGAAAAGCAGGAAACAGCCCGACGAAACACACACCTACGGCTACGCACGTTATTCCGTTTTGGGAAGTGTAATAACAACAGTAATTCTTCTGCTCGGCTCTGCTGCGGTTATTCTCAATGCGGTAAAGCGTGTTTTAAACCCCATAGAAATAAACTATAACGGTATGCTGATTTTTGCCGTAATCGGAGTAATGGTAAATCTGGTTGCCGCCCGAGTTACCCATAAAGGCGATTCGCTCAATCAGAAAGCGGTTAACCTTCATATGCTCGAAGATGTGCTCGGGTGGGTGGTTGTGCTTGTCGGTGCGGTGGTTATAAAATTCCCCGATTTTGCAGTAATTGACCCGCTTATGTCAATTGCAGTTGCAGTATTTATCCTTATAAATGCAGTAAGAAACCTTAAAACTGCAACTGACCTTTTTGTCGGAAAAACACCTCATAATATAAGCATAAAAGAAATTGAAACCCACCTTTGTAAAATCGAAGGCGTGCAGGACGTACACCACATTCATATCTGGAGTGCAGACGGGTATCACAACCTTGCAACTATGCATATTGTAACGGACTCAGACCACCGCGAAATAAAAGAAAAGGTCAGAAACGAGCTTAAAGAACACGGTATAGCCCACTGTACCCTTGAGCTTGAAGCATCAGACGAGCGTTGCGGAAATACCCATTGTCACAGCGAGCACAGCCATAACGGTTGTCATCACCACCATCATTGATTTTTTGTTTGCCATATACAGAAATATGTGATATTATAATTAATACACTTTGTTGAAATGAATGATGAATAATGAATATTGAATAATGAATAATTGTGGGCGGGACACCCGCACTCGAAAAATATTATATTGGGTAAGGGCGCAGCCCTTCCTTTACTATTCATTATTCATCAGCGTATGCGACTTCATTATTCATTTTTCATTAGTAGTTTGTCCCCGACAAACTGTAATTTACAGGAGAACCATTTGCAATGAACAAACACCTTATTGCTCTTGAATTTGATAAAATACTTGAACGTCTGGCGGAGTTTACCTGCTGTGAAGACAGCCGCGACCTTGCGCTTGGTCTGCGCCCCGTACACAGACTGGACGAAGCGCAGGCACTTATGAATCAGACGAGGGATGCGCATATGCTCCTTGCCCGTTTCGGCGGCCCTTCCTTCGGCGGTATGAAGAACGTCAACAACGCTCTTCACCGTGCGGATGCAGGCTCAACGCTTTCGATGCACGAGCTTTTGCAGATTGCCGAAACCCTTCGCGTAATACGCTCGCTCGTACAGTGGCGAAGCACAAACGCAGGTGTCGAAAGCTGTCTGGACGTATTCTTCGGCGCACTTACGCCCAATAAATATCTCGAGGACTCAATCACAAACGCAATTGTCAGCGACGAGGAAATGTCGGACAATGCTTCTCCCGAGCTTGCTTCAATCCGCCGTAAAATACGTCAGCAGGAAAGCAAGGTACGTGAGCAGCTGGACAAAATGATACGCTCACCGAAATATAAAGATATTCTGCAGGAAAGCATAGTCACAATGCGTAACGGCAGATATGTGCTTCCCGTCAAAAACGAGCACCGAGCCTCTGTGCCCGGCCTTGTACACGACACTTCTTCAAGCGGTGCAACCGTGTTTGTTGAACCGATTGCCGTTGTTGAAGCAAACAACGAAATCAAGGTACTGCTCTCAAAAGAGCGTGACGAAATTGAGCGCATACTTTCAGCCCTTTCCGTTGAAGCGGGCAGCTTTGCCGTAACGATAAAGAGCAGCTTTGAGTGTGCGGTTGAGCTTAACGTTATTTTTGCCAAGGCTCAGCTTGCCTACAGTATGAATGCTGCCGCACCTGCGATTAACGATAAGGGTATAATCGAGCTTCGCAACGCAAGACATCCTCTTATTGACAAGAAAAAGGTAGTTCCGGTAAATATCAGGCTTGGCAAGGACTTTGATACGCTTGTTATAACCGGTCCGAATACGGGCGGTAAAACCGTTTCAATCAAAACAGTAGGTCTGCTCACGATTATGGCTTCCTGCGGTATGATGATACCCGTAAGTGATATGAGCGAGATTTCCGTCTTCGAAAAAATACTTGCCGATATAGGCGACGAGCAGTCGATTGAACAGTCGCTTTCCACCTTCTCGGCACATATGACGAATATTATAGATATTCTTTCCAAAACAAATGACCGCAGCCTTGTTCTTATAGACGGGCTTGGCGCAGGTACAGACCCTGTTGAGGGTGCGGCACTTGCTATGGCAATTCTTGAATCGCTCCACCTTAAGGGTGCGAAAATTGCCGCCACAACCCACTATGCGGAACTGAAGGCTTACGCACTTTCAACCGACAGGGTTGAAAACGGCTGCTGTGAGTTTGACGTTGCAACTCTCCGTCCGACTTACCGTCTGCTTATCGGTATGCCCGGCCGTTCAAATGCCTTTGCAATAAGCGAAAGGCTCGGTATGGACAAGGCTATTGTTGACCGTGCGGCAGAGCTTGTTTCCGCCGAAAACACAAGGTTTGAGGACGTTATCGAAAGCCTTGAAAAGAGCAGAAAAGACCTTGAAAGTGAAAAGCAGGAAGCGTATGAGCAGACAAGGCTTGCCGAAAAAATCCGCCTTGAAGCCGAGGAGAAAAAGGGCAAAATCGAACAGCTTCGTCAGAAGGAAATTGACGATGCAAAATCTCAGGCGGCAAGAATTGTTGACCAGGCAAGGCGAGAGGCAAACGCATTGCTTGCCGAGCTTGATAAACTTAAGAAAGAAAAGGACAAAACCAAGGATATGGCAGACCTTGCAAGGCGCGCAAGGGCGGCTGTACGCAAGGGCGTTGACGCTATGGATGAGGCGGCAAATCCTGTTGAAAATTTCAACGATGATGAGGATTACGTTCTTCCCCGTCCGCTTGAGGTCGGCGATGCCGTGCTGATTACGGGTCTTAATAAACAGGCAACCGTGCTTTCAATAGAGAAAAACGGCAACGTTCAGGTTATGGCAGGCACAGCGAAAATGCGTGTCAAGGTCGACAATCTGCGACTGCTTAGCGGCAAGCAGAAGCAACCCGTTTCGTCCGGTCCGAGGAAAACGGGTGACAGCCTTGAGGGCAGAGGTACTCTTGCCGCAACAACAAGGCTTGACCTTCGCGGTATGATGGTTGACGATGCGCTGATTGAAATTGACCGCTTTATCGACAGCGGTCTGCGTACGGGTTTAAGTGAATTTACCATTATTCACGGCAAGGGTACGGGTGCGCTCCGTGCCGCAACACACGACTATCTTCGTAAATCACGCTTTGTAAAAACCTTCCGCCTGGGCATCTACGGCGAAGGCGAAACAGGCGTAACAATAGTAACACTCAAATAAATTTTCAAGGAGAATGGCTATGCTTAAACAAATACTCAAATCAGGCGTGAAAATTCTTATTGCACTAGTAACCCTTATCAACCCTGCGCTTCTCGACGTGCTCGATTTCGGCGAATTCCCGACAGACAACAAGATAGATATGAGCAAGTTCACCGACGAGCCTGTGTGGTGTGACGAATTTGACGGCACAGAGCTTGACAAATCAAAGTGGGGCCCTTCGTGGTGGGTCACAATGCGTAAGGGCGGATACTGGCACGAGGATATGATTTCCGTTCGTGACGGCAACCTTGTAATCCGCGCCGAATATCTCGAAGAGCCGCTCGAAAACAAATATTATGAGCAGTGGAAAGACGAAATAGACTTTGATGAGTATAAGCCCGGCTGGTATACGGGTGAGCTTACAACCCAGGGTAAGTACGAGCAGTGCTACGGCTACTTTGAGGTGCGCTGTATTCTTCCTGCCGCAACGGGTATGTGGTCAGCCTTCTGGATGATGAACGACGGTGTTTATAAGGTTGACGGCTCCGGTAAGGACGGCACAGAGGTTGATATCTTTGAATCAATGTACTATAAGGACCATTGGTGGGGTAACGATGCCGTTATCAGCGGTATTGTTTACGACGGCTACGGCGACGACAACGGTAACGCATCAATCGGTAAGGTGTTTATGGAAGGCAACCCCTATGAAGAGTACCACACCTACGGTCTTGAGTGGAGCGAAACCGAGTACATATTCTATGTTGACGGCTATGAAACGGGCAGACTCACCGACGGCGGCGTTTCACAGAACCCCGAATACCTGCTTCTCTCCTGTGAGTTTGCGGGCGATAACGGTGTTCAGCATTCCGACAGACACGGTACGGGCGAAATCAGCAAAACTCCCGAAGAGAACTGGCCTGCCGAGTTCATTGTTGACTACGTAAGATGCTACCAGTATAAGGATAAAGTCAATTGATAAAAAAACAACCGCTTACTTGTTCGGTAAGCGGTTGTTCTTTATTTGTCCTGCGGATAAACGATACCCGTCATTTTGCGTATTTCGTCCATCTGCTTTGTTATATACAGCGTCTGCTCTGCTGTGTTTATCGGGCTTTCTTTAAGTCCGAGTGCGACGCATTCGCAGAAATGCTTTATCTGCTCTTCAAAGCCATTCCCTGCGTATGGTACGGAAATATTTTCGGTTTCGCCGCTGTTGAGCCTTATTTCAATTTCCTGCGGAGCATAGAAACGGGGCAGTCTTGCGTAGCCCTTTGTGCCGTAAACGTAGCCCTCGTTGGGTTTCCTTAAAAGAATTGCGCTTGAAAGGTCGGCAATTGCGCCGCTTGAATATTTCATAATAACGCAGGTGTGGCTGTCAACACCGCCGTAGGTGTCGCACTGTGCGTTGATTGCCGTTACGTCCTTGCCGAGGTACCAGCTTGCAAAATTCAGCCCGTAAACACCGACGTCAAGCAATGAGCCTCCGCCGTTTTCGGGCTTGAAAACGTGGTGTCCCATTTCGTCCTCGTCCATAGTGTAGCAGAATTTGCCCTCAACACCGAGGATTTCTCCGAACACACCGCTCTTTATAAGCTCAAGCATTTTTAGCGTGCCGGGCACAAGCCTTGCCCACATCGCTTCCATGAGCAAGACGTTATTTTCTTTTGCACAGCGGAACATTTCCTCTGCCTCTGCGGTGTTTACTGCCATAGGCTTTTCGCAGATTACGTGCTTGCCTCCGTTCATCATAAGGCACGAGCAGCCAATGTGTCCCGAGTGGGGTACGGCAATGTAAGCCGCATCAATAACGTCAGACTCTGCCATTTTTTCATAGCTGTCAAAACGTACCGGTATACCAAATTCATCGCCGAATTTTTTAGCGTTTTTCTTTGTTCTTGAAGCAACGGCAACCAGCTCTGCTTCGGGAACGTTTTTTATTGCGTTGGCAAAGCGGTGGGCAATAGTGCCTGTGCCGACTATGCCGAAACGAAGCTTTTTATCCATAAAGGGTTCCTCACTTTTCTTCCATAACGCTAAGATAAGCGGGACGGATTATTTTGTCCATACAGATAAGCTCTTCAATTCTGTGTGCGCCCCAGCCGACTATACGGGCAACAGCAAACATTGCTGTGTAAAGCTCCTGCGGAATACCGAGCATATCGTAAACAAAGCCGCTGTAGAAGTCAACGTTGGGGCTTACACCCTTGTAAATGTGTCTGTGCTTGGCAATAAGCTCGGGAGCCAGCTTTTCAATGTTTTCGTAAAGTAAAAGGTCCTTGTCTCTGCCCTTTTCAGCGGCAAGCTTCTCAACGTAGCCCCTGAATACACGCTCTCTTGGGTCGGAAAGCGAATAAACTGCGTGACCCATACCATAAACAAGACCCTTTTGGTCAAAGGCTTCCTTGGTGATGATTTTTGTGAGATATGCCGCAACCTCGTCTTCATCGGCATAATCGTTTACGTGGGAGCGGATATCCTCCATCATTTCCATAACCTTTATGTTTGCACCGCCGTGCTTGGGACCCTTGAGCGAGGACATTGCTGCTGCGATGGTTGAATAAGTGTCCGAGCCCGAAGAGGTGATAACTCTTGTAGTAAAGGTGGAGTTGTTGCCGCCGCCGTGCTCCATATGAAGTATAAGTGCCGTGTCAAGCACCTTGGCTTCCGTTGCGGTGTATTTTTTGTTGGGGCGAAGCATCATCAGCAGGTTTTCGGCCGTTGAAAGGCTGGGGTCGGGGCGGTGGATAACCATACTTTCCATATTGTCGTAGTAGTTGTATGCGTGGTAAGCGTAAACGGCAAGCATCGGAAACTGTGCAATGAGCCTGATGCACTGGCGCAGGGAGTTGCTTACACTTGTGTCGAGCATCTTATCGTCGTAAGAAGCAAGAGTGAGCAGGCTCCTTGTCATCGTGTTCATTATGTCCTTGCCGGGTGCCTTCATAATTACGTCACGCGTAAAGTTTGTCGGCAGGGTGCGGCTTGAGCCGATAAAGCTTCTGAATTCGGTGAGTGACGCTTCGTCGGGCATTTCACCCATAAGCAGAAGATAGGCAATTTTTTCGTAGCCAAGCTCGGTCTCACCGAGTGAGCCTAACAGCTCCTCTACTCTGTAGCCTCTGTACCATAGCTTACCGTGGCAGGGCTTTTTCTCACCGTTTTTCATTTCAAACGATGTGATTTTGGAAATGTTTGTAAGACCGGCAATAACACCGTTACCGTTTTCGTCGCGCAGTCCTCGCTTTACGCCAAGCTCCTTGTAGAGAGGCGGCTCAATTCTGTCGTTAAAGCGGCAGATGGCTTCCTTTTCGGCGGCATATTCAAATATGTCTTTCATTATCATATACTCCTTGTTTTTCCTTTTATTAAAATATATCAGAAAATATAACAATATTATCAGTACCATATTAACATTTTAGAATAATGCATACGTTTTTGTCAAGCAAAACAAAAACACCTCTGCAATTTCAGGCTTGCAGAGGTGTAATTAATTACGAATTGATTATTCCGTTGTGTAGTTGTCGAAATAGCCCTGGATAAATACAATCGGTGTGCCCTTGTCACCTGAACCGGAGGTAAGGTCGCAAAGTGAACCGATAAGGTCTGTCAGGCGGCGGGGTGTAGTACCCTCGGAAGCCATCTTGCCGACAAGGTTGCCGTCCTTCTCCTGAATCTTGCCTTTTATAGCTTCTTTGAGCTCGTCGCCGGAAAGAGCGGAGAATTCGTTATCTGCAAGGTACTTGAGCTTAAGCTCGTTGGGTGTACCCTCGAGACCGGATGTGTAAGCAGGGGAAACAACGGGGTCTGCAAGTTCCCAGATTTTGCCGACGGGGTCTTTGAATGCGCCATCGCCGTAAACCATAACCTCAATCTTCTTGCCTGTTGCAGCAAAGAGCTTTTCCTGAATAGCGTCAACAACGGGCTGGCAGTCACGGGGGAAGAGCTTTACCTGGTCCTCTGTAGCCTTGTTTGAACCGAGCAGACCGTAATCAGCGTTGAAGCCGCTGCCGTTTACGGGTGCGTTGAGGATTTCGTCAAGACCGAGCACGATTTCGCCACCGTTAGCCTTGAGAAGACGCTTTGTGCGGGCGCGTGTATGAATGTCACAGCAAAGAACGTTCTTGGTGTAGTCAAGAATAGCTTTGGGGTTGTTTGCGAAAATGATTTCAGCCTCTGCACCGCATTCGGTGATAAGCTGCTCGTAGTATTCTACGTAGTCAACGCCTGTGAAGGTGTGCTTCTCGTAGCCGAAAAGCTCTCTGTACTTTTCAAGTGAAAGTACGTCTTTGTATGGGTCAACGCCCTTTTCGTCAAGTGCGTCAATGCTGATAAGGTGGTTGCCGACCTCGTCGGAGGGGTAGGAGAGCATGAGCACGATTTTCTTTGCGCCCTTTGCAATACCGCGAAGGCAGATAGCAAAGCGGTTACGGCTGAGAATCGGGAAAATAACGCCGACGGTTTCGCCACCGAATTTTGCCTTTACGTCTGTTGCGATATCGTCAACCGTAGCGTAGTTGCCCTGTGCTCGTGCAACAATAGCCTCTGTCATTGCAACAATGTCTTTGTCGTTGAACTTAAAGCCTGCGTCCTCGCTTGCTTCAAGCACGGAATTGGTAACGATTTCTACAATGTCGTCGCCGTTTCTGATGATGGGGGCTCTGACACCTCGTGATACTGTACCTATAGTACGGCTCATTTAAAACATCTCCTTCAGAAGATAAAAATTAACTTGATTTTAATATTGTAAAAAACAACTCAATTATTATATCACCAAACTTTTCGTATTTCAATATTTTTTATTCAGAAAATTTATCAGTTTTTG
>JAZOMP010000031.1:0-16652 GCA_045654045.1 Acutalibacteraceae bacterium | reverse complement strand
TTAAAGACGTTGCTTCAATTATGCTCTGCACAATGAGCAGAGGTGCCGTTGCAAGAATTACAGGTTGGGCTAAATTCGGCGGCCTCGGCAACTGGTACCGCTTTGCCAGTGCAAAGGGCAGCGCAGAAACCGTAAGAGGTGACGAAGGCAAAATCCGTATCGTTTACAATGACTGGGAAATTCCCGAAGGCTGTGAAAAAGAAAAGGTTTCCACCGTCGGCTATCCCTTTGACAAGGACAAGGCAAGACAGTGCGGTCACTCCGGCGGCGACTACTTTGTTTCCCACGAATTCTTAAGCTGTATTCTCGAAGGCAGACAGCCCTACTTCAACGCATACCGCTCCTGTGCAATGTCGGCTGTTGCAATTCTCGGCTGGAGAAGCAGCCTGCACAACGGCGCAGAGTATAAAATTCCCGACTTCTCAAAAGAGGAAGACAGAAAGGCTTACGAAAACGATAACCTCTCCCCCTTCCCCGATGAAAACGGCGTAGCAAATTATCCCTGTACAAAATACGATATCGATAAGTTTGATATCTGAATTTAACCTACCCTAACGAAACATATATTCTTATATGATGCAAAAGCAGTACAGCCGACCGACTGTACTGCTTTGTTATTTCTGTTAAAAAATATCGTACTTTCTTGCATAATCAACAACCATTTTGCAAAATGCTCATATCTGAAATTACGCTTTATATCCGAAATATCGATATAATATAAGGTTAATGCTCCGCATACACCTCATCAGTCTCGCATACGCTCGACAGCTTCCCCTCAAAGGGGAAGGGGGACCGCCGAACGGCGGTCGATGAGGCGTATAAAAGAACTTGACAAACTGTAATTTATTTAATTCAAAATATCCAGTATTTCTTTAAACTCCGCACTTGCAAGAATCTCTTCCGGCAAAGGATACGGCGACTGTTGATAGTCTTTTAAGAATATGCGGTACATTCTTTCGCACATTGTTTTGCCGTACTTGGCTTTTTTGTAGGTACTACCCTGCATAAAAGTGCCGTTGTGGTCGGTTTCCTCGGGCAGGGAATCGTGTTTTTTAGCAAGCAAGGCACAGTCTTTTAAATATTTTAAGGCTGTTTTATTATCGCCCGTTGCCGAACAAAGCTGACCGAGGTTGCCTAAAAGATAAATCAATGAGCGGTAGCAAGCACCGTAATTACCGTCGTTATAAAATGTATCAACTATTTTTTTACAGCCTTCAAGAGCTTCAATCTGATACTCGGGAGAAAAATGGTTTTTATAAAAAATTTTATTTGAAACCGTGCTCATAAGCAGGAGCATTTCTCTGTCGAGAGCCGTATAACACGCATTATAGTGATCCTCTTCGGGCAGATTTACAAGCGTTGAAATATACTCACGGGTATCCAGCATATTCGGCATACCGCTTAAAATTTCGAGCATTCGCTGCGTATAGCAATCCTTTTTAGTCTTGTGGCTCAAGGTGTTATAGTACATACACACCAGACGCTTTGCCCACATTCTTATCATATCATCTGTGCAACGGCTGATTATGTTATTGTAAAGCCTTTCGACCTCATCAATAATAGCCTCGCTGTCGTTGTCTTCACCCGATTTTTCCATCAGCAACAGTTCAAGGTAGCGCACAAGCAGACGGTATTCGCCGGGGAATTCCTTTACCGCTTCGGAAAGCTGAGCAAAAACAAATGGCGAATCCTTTGTGCGAAGGTCGGTATACGTGCCGAGATAGCTTTGAATTCGCTTTTCATTTTCAGCCGACTTAGTGCCGAGAAGCTCGTCACAGCTTACGTTAAAAAACGTAGCAATTGCAGGCAGAACGGTTATATCAGGGTAAGTTTCTCCCCTCTCCCACTTGCTGACTGACTGAAAGGTTACGCCGAGGTGGTCTGCAAGCATTTCCTGCGTGATGTCGTTTTCACGCCTTAATTTTCTTATGTTTTCGCCAATGTAAATCACAGTTATCACCTTTTCAAATTGAATTGACTGATCAGTTCATTTACATAATAAGCCATGATTCACATTTATTCAATAACGCATATCTTGAACTCGACTCAACCAACGAGCGAAAAATTCAAACCGTTGTTATTTCTTCCGCCTTTTCGGGTCTTTCTACCTTGGGCAGATCCCAACGGAATTTTGCCGCAAGAATACGGATTGTAACGATAACGGCAAAGGTGATGACTATTGCTATATTTTCCGGGATAATTTTGCAAAGAAAATAGTAACAGACTGTACCTATTATTACGGCGGTTGCATAGACGTTTTTACAGAATATCATCGGCTTTTCACGGCTCATAACGTCGCGCAGCAAGCCGCCGCCCACAGCGGTGAAAACGCCCATAAATATGGCAAAGTTCCACTTGTCGCCGTAGCCCGCTTCAATAGTAACCTCAACACCCGAAATTGTGAAAGCGGCTAGACCGAAGGCATCGAAAATATTTACTATTTCGTTAATCTTTTTGAAATTGTCAAAGAAAAAGCTGCTGAATATTTTGGCAAGCACAAAAACCACCACGGAGGTAATCAGCGCACACCACAGGTGAAAGGAATTGAAAAAGTTTCTCGGCGGAAAGACACCGAGGAAAATATCACGCATTGCACCGCCGCCAAGGGCTGTTACCATTGACAGCAGTATTACGCCGAAAACGTCCATTTTACGCTGAATAGATATCATTGCGCCCGAAATTGCAAAGGCTATAATGCCCACGAATTCGGTTACTTCAAAAAAAGTTGTCATTATACTATCTCTGCCTCTATTCCTTCCGGGATTTCGTATTTAACCTCTCCGCCCTGCTGTGTGACTGTAATTAAACCATAGGGTGTGGGAATTTCGGTTACGGCTTTTTGGAGCCCTAAAAGTGACGGATTAAGACTTATTTTCTTGTAGCCTGCTTCAAGGATTTCGATACCCGTCAGCGCCTTGGGAACAGAGTAAAGCGGTGTACCGCCCCATGCATGGCTGTGGTCAAAGCTGTATGTGGGCTCGGGCGGAATAAAGCCCTCTGCCAGTCCCTTTGTGCATTCCTTGACGGGCTGCTTCCACCTTTGGGCAACGGTGAGAGTATACTCATTTCTTAAGCCATTTTTATATAGTGCTTCAAACAGATAGTGGGCAAAATAAGCCTGGTATTCGCCCTCAATTTCATCGCTCATAATGCGGTGAAGAAGGCTTTGTGCAAGAGATTCATCGCATATACCAACGTATGCGGCAAGGATATTGGCATGCTTTCTGTAGTAGCGTTTGAAGGTATTCTGCGGCATCCACTTATTGAGCAGATGCTCGGGTGAGGGAGTATTGAGGCCCTCGAAATACATCTGCTTTTCTTCGTCAAACAAAACGGTGTTGACGGCATTCTTAAGGCTTTCGGCTTTTTTGCCGCAGTCCCCTGCCATTGCGTTATCACCGAGAATTGTGAAAATCTTTCCGGCAGCAGTCAATGCGCCGTAATAGAACATATTAAGGCAGGTCTGACCGAGGGCTTTTGGCGGATGGTGAAGCGAAATTTCATCGATATAAAGCCAGTCGATAAACATATAGTCGGGCGGAGTTTCGATAAGACCGTTATCACCGACATAAGTAGCAAAGCGGTCAAGTAGCATTATAAGCGCATCACGGCATTCCTCGAGCATTTTCACGTTACCCGTGAGCATATACGTATCGTACATCATCCTGACCCATATAAGGCTGTAGGTGGTGTGGAACATTCTGCCACCGTTATTGCGCAGAAGCTCTGCGGTACGGATAACGTCAAATTCGGCAAGACGCATATCTCCGTAGGAAAAGGCAGTCATAAGGCTTTCAATATAGTAGTCACCCGTACAGGCAAGCGGCTCGTAGTGGCACGGGCTGTCAAGGTGAATGTGCTGACGGCAGATTTTAAGCGTATGTGCACAAACGTCAAGCACGAGGTTCAAATCCTCATCGCTTGTGCGTGTTCTGCCTTCAACGGTTACGGGATAATTCACCGCAATTATTGCAGGGTAAACAGCAGCCTCAGTGTCTGAATTGTTAGCTATTTCAAGCTGTAAGCCACCGACACTGTGCACCTGCAGGCTGCGGTATTCGCCGTCGCCGTCAAAAATAATTTCAGCCTTTCTTGAACGGCTGTCAACCTGAGTTTCGTAATCGGTTACGGTGATTTTAATTTCACCCTTTGCTTTTGCGGCAATGTTAAAATAAGCGGCATAGATTTTGTCAAACTCAACGCAGACGGTTTTTGTTTCACCTGCGCTTAACACAATTTCCTTGCAGTCGGGAAGGATTTGTTCTTCGCTTAGCATAGGCAGAGGCGCAATTTGCGCCTGCCACAGGTTTTCTGTAAGCTGTGCGAAAGAATATTCGTCGGGCTTCTTTGAAGCATCAAACGAGTATCTGCCGGTATAGGACGGATTAAGGCGGGCAAGCCAGCTTTCGTCGGTAGAGATTACGGTTTTTGTGCCGTCCTCAAATGTGACGTAAGCCCCAAGCATAAAGCCGCCGTGCCCCTGAGAATACTCATAATCGCCAACGGGACCCATTTTAACACGGGCAAAAAAAGTTACGGTTTCGCCGTTTAAATCAAACGAAGCCTCGCTTGCATAGTGCTGACCGCGTCTGATATCGCCGTTGAGGAAATCCGTACCTATGGGCACGGGACCCGTTGCGATAATTTTTTCATTCAGGTAAAGCTCAAAGTATGTATCAGCGCTGAATCGCAGGTCAATTTTTGTTGCTTTTTTAGCGAATTTATATTCCTTTAAAAATTCCGCAACGGCATAATTTGCTGTTTTTTCGTCGCCGAGCACGGTGTTTAACGTTGTTTGTTTATCGGGATATTTTTCCTTGTTCAGCCATATCCATTTTTCGGGTAATTTCATATTTTTCACCAGCCGATTTAATATAAAATATTATGTCATAATGATACCACAGTAAAATATAAGTGTCAATTTCATTATTGCAATACCGCTAAATATATGATAATATTATCTTGATAAACTGTTGATTTTTGTCAACAAACCAAAAGCTAAAAGGAGAAATGCAATATGGGACTTATTAAAGCAGGTATAGGAGCACTCGGCGGCACTCTGGCTGACCAGTGGAAGGAATTTTTCTACTGCGATTCACTTGAAAACGACGTGCTTATGGTCAAGGGCTCAAAGCGAGTCAGCGGCAGAAGCTCAAACACCAAGGGAAATGACAACATAATCTCAAACGGCTCGGGAATTGCTGTTGCTGACGGTCAGTGTATGATTATTGTTGAGCAGGGCAAGATTGTCGAGGTTTGTGCAGAGCCCGGTGAATTTACTTATGATTCTTCAACAGAGCCTTCAATCTTTTCCGGTAAGCTCGGCGACACAATCAAGGAAACCTTCAAGCAAGTAGGTAAGAGATTTACATACGGCGGTGACACCGGCAAGGACCAGAGAGTTTACTATTTCAATACAAAGGAAATTCTCGATAACAAGTTCGGCACACCCAATCCGTTTATGTTTGAGGTTGCCAATAAAAGACTCAACATGTACCGTTCCGTTCAGGTAAGATGTAACGGTGTATATTCCTACAGAATCACAGATCCGCTTCTTTTCTACACAAAGATTGCAGGTAATGTAGACGATGAATACAGAAGAGAAGAAATTGACAATCAGCTCAAAACAGAGTTTATTTCAGCTCTTCAGCCGGCATTCGCAATGCTCACAGAGCTTGAGCTTCGTCCTGCACAGATTCCTGCACACACAACGGAACTTAAGGACGCTCTTAACAAAGCTCTTGCTGTTGACTGGACACAGCGCAGAGGTATCTCGGTTGAGTCTATCGCTCTTAATCCGTTTACTCTTACTCCCGAAGATATGCAGAAGATTAATCAGATGGAAGATGCCGCAACAATGGGCAGTAATCCCTTTATGATGGCAGGCAGAATGACAGATGCTCAGGCAACGGCAATGGAAGCAGCAGCCAACAATCCCAACGGAGCAATGATGGGCTTTATGGGAATGAATATGGCAATGGGTGCAAACGGCGGCTTCAATGCGGCACAGATGTATCAGGCAGGTGTCGCACAGCAACAGCAGCAGATGGCACAACAGCAGGTAGCACCCGCAGCCCCTGCAAACGGCTGGAAATGTGCCTGCGGAGCTACTGTAAGCGGCAACTTCTGTACAGAGTGCGGAGCAAAGAAGCCTGCTGAAGAAGGCTGGACCTGCTCTTGCGGTGCAGTAAACAAAGGCAAATTCTGCCCCAACTGCGGCGGCAAGAAGCCCGAAGGTGCACCTCTTTATCAGTGCGATAAGTGCGGATGGAAGCCCGAAGACCCCAAGAATCCGCCGAAGTTCTGCCCCGAATGCGGTGACAGATTTGACGAAAACGACGCAAAATAATTTCCCCTTACCGAATATTTTACAAAAGGAGGAAATACTTTGGATTTAATGACCTATAAGTGTCCCAACTGCGGCGGTGCTATAGTTTTTGAAAGCGAAAAGCAGGAATTCAAGTGTGAAAGCTGTGACAGCGTTTTTACAAAGGAGCAGTTAAGCGATTACGATGAAATTCTGCGCAACAGCACTCAGCCCGAAAACACTCACACGGTTGAAGAACACCAATGGCGTGAGGCTGAAGCCGAACAGACACTTGATAACGTTAACACCTACGTTTGCAAATACTGCGGTGCCGAAATTGTAACAGACGAAACCACTGCAGCCTCGGAATGCCCGTACTGCAACAATCCGATTATAATTGCACCGCAGCTTACAGGCGGCTACAGACCCGACGTTGTTATACCCTTTAAAATTCAGAAGGAGCAGGCAATTGAGGCTCTGAAAGCCTTTTATAAGGGTAAGCCCTTCCTGCCCAAGGAATTCAAGGACGAAAACAAAATCAAGGAAATAAAGGGTATATACATCCCCTTCTGGCTGTTTGACTGCAACGTCGGCGCAAACATAAGTTACAACGCAACAAAGGTGCGTGTGTGGCGTGATTCCAACTACGAATACACCAAGACTGACCGCTACAGAATACTGCGCAAGGGCTCAATGGCCTTTGACAAAATACCGGCGGACGGTTCATCGAAAATGGACGATGCGTATATGGATGCAATAGAGCCCTTTGATTACAGCGGACTCGTTGATTTTGACGCCGCCTACCTTTCGGGCTACCTTGCAGACAAATACGACGTGGATATTGCACAGAACACGCCGCGCATTAACGGCAGAATTGAAAACAGCACGGTTGATGCCTTCCGCAAAACCGTAAGCGGCTACAACACCGTCAGCGTTGCCGACAAGCACATAGGCATCTATAACGGCAAGGCTAAATATGCCCTGCTGCCCGTATGGATACTCAACACAAAATACAATAACGAACTGTACACCTTTGCAATGAACGGACAGACAGGTAAGCTTGTCGGCAAGCTTCCGACGGACAAGAAGAAGTTCTGGGGCTGTCTTGCAGGCATAGCGGCGGCAATTATTGCAATAGGTCAGATTTTCGTACTGTGAGGAGGGTAAAGATATGAAAAGAATTTTTGCCCTTTTAACCGCCTTTTTACTGGTATCTTCGCTCAGCTTCGGCACATTTGCTTTCAACGGTGAATTTGTGATTGACAATGCGGACCTGCTGACAGACTATGAAGAAACACAGCTTGAAGAATTAATACTCAAGCTCAACGAATACCACAGCATCAACTTAGTAATCCACACAACCGACGACACCGACGGCAAATATATTGAGGACTATGCGGACGATTTTTATGACAACGGCGGCTTCAGGGAAGACGGCCTGATTTTCGTCATCAGTATGGATGAACGTGATTACTATACGAGCACCTGCGGCTATCTTGTTGACTATATGCCGTGGTATGATATTGACGCCATTTGCGAGCCCGTAGTCCCCTACCTTTCAGACGGTCAATACTATGACGCATTTGAACTGTATCTGACAAGGGTGAGTGATTACCTGAACAGTGAATTCGACTACGGCGATGAAGGCGTTTTTGCAGGCGATTATTACGAAAACGACTACACGGATGACGAATATTACTACGAGGACGACTATATTTACACAAGCGGCACCAATTCACTTTCGGATAATATTTTTGCCAAAGAAATCATATTGATTATAGTTGCGGTTATTGTTTCGGTTATAATTACGATGATTTTAAAAAGCAAGATGAACACAGCAGTCAAAAAGCACGACGCTGACGACTATGTGGTTAACGGAAGCTTTAATCTTGAAATCAGCCGTGATGCCTTTGTGGGCAGCCATACAACGAGAAGAGCCATTCCGAAAAACAATAACACCGGCTCACGCTCTGGCGGTGGCGGTGGTGTAAGAGTTTCCTCTGGCGGTGTAAGGCACGGCGGCTCGGGCGGTAAATTCTGATTTGAAATTTTCGGGAAGGTATGTGTTGGCATACCTTCTCTTTTTTTACTTTTAAATATTGATTTATTAAAATGCGTGTGCTATATTATTTTACAACATTAAGTATCTTGTGTAATTCGGGGTGGAAATAATGAATTTGCTTCACTTGAAATACGCCGTTGAAATTGCAGAAACATCATCCATGACCAAGGCTGCGGAAAACCTTTACACCTCCCAGCCTAACCTCAGCCGTGCCATAAGAGAGCTTGAAAGCACGCTCGGCATTACTATATTCAACCGTACTCCCAAGGGTATTTACCCCACTCCCGAGGGTGATGAGTTTTTAGGCTACGCCCGTAAGATACTTTCGCAGGTTGATGCCGTTGAGGAAATGTACCGAGGAGAAAAGAAAAAGGTACAGAGCTTTTCCATTTCCGTGCCCCGTGCAAGCTACATCGCCTGTGCATTTACGGAATTTACAAAGCAGCTTGACACACAGATGCCTGCCGAAATTTTCTACAAAGAAACCAACTCGATGCGAGCTATAACGAATATTTTAAACAACGATTACAAGCTCGGCATACTGCGCTATCAGTCCGCTTACGAGAACAATTTCCACACAATGCTTGAGGAAAAGGGCTTAAGCGGCGAAACGATAGCGGAATTCAGCTATGAGATTATGATGTCAAAACAGCATCCGCTTGCCGACAAGGAAATAGCGCTCGACGACCTTAACAGCTACACGGAAATTGCTCACGCCGACCCGTTTGTGCCTTCAATGCCGCACAGCACGGTAAAGAAGAACGAAATTTCCGACAAGGTAGACAAGCATATTTTCGTTTTTGAAAGAGCAAGCCAGATGGACATTCTTTCGGAAATGACCAGTTCGTTTATGTGGGTTTCACCCGTACCGCAAGCTTTACTTGACCGTTACGGTCTGATCACAAAACCCTGCAAGGAAAACACAAAGACTTATAAGGACGTTCTCATTTACAAAAAAGACTACAAATTCAGCCCGCTTGACGATTTGTTCATAAACGAGCTGATGAAGGTTAAAAACCAGTTCAGATAAACACAAGCAGATACGTACCGATAACCGGTGCATATCTGCTTTTATTTTTGAATAGATTTAGTTTACGAGGTGATTATATGCTCAAAAAAATTATAACCTATGCGGTAAGTATAGCCGTTGCACTCGGTATCGGCTCGCTTTCCGCACTTGCAACAAGCGGCAGTATGGACATTTATTCAAGCGTTGAAACTCCCTCCCTGTCTCCACCATCAATAGTTTTTCCTATTGTGTGGACAATACTTTTCACGCTGATGGGAATAAGCTCTGCACGGGTGTTTATTGCGAATGGTTACAAATGGAACAATGCGCTGACGGTTTACGTGATGCAGCTTGCCGTGAATTTTCTGTGGAGCATAATATTTTTCAATATCAGAGCGTTTCTTTTCGCATTTATATGGCTGATACTGCTTTGGGTGCTGATTATTGTTAAGATAAAGGGCTTTTATAAATACGATAAAGCCGCCGCAATTTTACAGATACCGTATTTATTATGGGTAACGTTTGCAGGTTATCTGAATTTGGGGATATATTTGCTGAACAGATGAGAAAAGCGAGCCTTTCGGCTCGCTTGATTTTTAAAGATATTCGATTTTACCAAGGTATTTTTTGATATAACGGTTATCCTCGGGCTCTTCGGTTTCATAAACAGAGTTACCTGTGAATACTTCGGGTGTAACGCCCTTACGCACGAGAATTTCCGCTGTTCGGGAAACGACAGCATTGACTATCATTGAGCCGATAACCGTTGACGTAGGGCCGACACGACGGTCAAAGCCTTCAATTTCAATACTTGCGTCGGTTACGCTGCCTATGTTTTCGATAGTGATATCGGCAAACTCATAAAGGCTTCTGCCGCTCGGATGAGGTGATTTGACGTATTTTGAGCGGTACGTGTTGGTAAGCGCAATTACGGTGAGTCCGTGCTCGTTTGCGAGCTGTGCCATATCAACGCTGATGCTGCTGTGACCCGAATAGGAGAAAACGAAAAGTATATCTCCTCTTTTAAGCTGATGGTGGTCAAAAATAACCTTTGCATAACCGCTCAGCCGTTCAAGACCGCTACTCTTTGAAGCTGAGTTGTGAAGCATAAGACCCTCTTCAAAAATGGGTCGTAGGTTAACCAGACCGCCTGCACGGAAAAACATTTCCTGAGCCAGAAGGTTGGAGTGACCCGTGCCGAAGAGGAAAATCTTTCTGCCCTCTGCGAGCGCACGTGCCATTTCCTGCGAGGCTGCTTCAATTGACGGAATCTGCGATTCGAGCACTTTTTCGATAAGTCGCTGTACATTTTCGATGTATTCGGCGGCTTTATTCATACCCTGACACCCCTGTAGATATCAATATTTTTCATAAGCTCATCGGTAAGCGGAATATTATCCATTTTATATGCGGCAAAAAGTGAGCCGCACTCAGCCGGATAATTGAGCACCTCTACACGGTATTCCGTGCTCTGCTCAAACATTGCCTTGGAAAACTCGTTTCTGAATCGGCGGTTATTAACAAACACACCGCCCCAAAGACCGATTACAGCATTGTCGGGATAACCCTTGATAAGGTTTTTTGTTGTACCGGCAAGGAGCTTTGCCTGCTTTGCAATAATATCCTTTGCGGCTTCATCGCCTGCGCTGGCGCAGGAGAAAACTCTGCTTGCAAAAGATGAAATCTTGTTTTTCTGTGCGCCGTAGGGTTCGTCAAGCTTTGCAGCAAGCTCAACGGGTGAATAAACGTCGAAAAATTCGAGCATATCGGGCAAAAGGTCGGTTTTTGGCTCGCTGCCCTCAAAAGAACGTATGGCGTAGCGTATAGCCTCCATTGCGATTACAAAGCCGCTTCCTTCGCCGCCGAAGAAGGGACCCCAGCCGCCTGCACGGGAGAGCTTGTTTTTCTCATTACGTGCGGCAACCATTGAATCAACACCGCTTATAACAAGGGCACAGGGACCTGTACCTGTCATACACTCCATAGCCATAACAATACTGCTGTCCATTACGATTTTTTCAGCGTCGATTATTCCGCCGACGAGTGCCTGTGTCTCTGCCGCAGTTGCTCTGGACGAAAGCGCAGAAGAGCCTATACAGGCACATTTGAAAGAGGTTTCCTTGGTTTTTGCGCAAACCTCGGACATAATGTATTTAAGATTTTTTGCAGCGGTTGCCATACCGACCGCATTGTAGTCAATAGAACCGCCAAGCACTTTAATAAGTATCTTTCCCTTTTCGTTTGCGGCTACAGCGGTTGTGCGTACTCCGCCACCGTCAATACCAAGATAAAGAGCCATATTGACACCCCTTTATATTTTTAAATATCAGCGTTAAAATCAGTCAGATGCTTTGAGAAAAAATCAACCATTTTTTCTTCGTATTCCTGCTTTGCATCATAATAGCAATATGCGTGGATAAGCCCCTCTTTGAAAAGCTTTTCCTTGGGTACCGTACAAGCCTCGTAAAGACGCTCACCCATTTCGAAGGGAACAGTCGGGTCGGCAGTACCGTGAACAAACATAATAGGGTTTTTCATATCCTTCATTTTGCCCAGACAGTCTGCCTCGTTCATATCAAAGCCAAGGAAAATGCGACAGGCAAGAATAAGACCCTTTGCGATGTGGGGCATATTAATGCCCGTCATCTTTTTCATATTGAAGGCGATAATTTCATAGGCACTAGTAAAGCCGCAGTCTTCTATAATACACTTTACCTGGTCGGGCGGATTACTTGCGTTAGCAAGCATTACCGTTGCTGCACCCATTGAAATACCATGAAGCACTATTTCAATATCCTCGCCGAAGCGGTCAATAAGATAATCTATCCACAATAACAGGTTTTCCGACTCAACCGCACCGAAGCTGATATATTTACCCTCACTTCTGCCGTGAGAAACGTGGTCCGGCAACAAATAATTGAAGCCGAGCGTTTCATTATAAAACGGGAAAAGATGGCTGCATTCATCGGGACCGTTGCACTTGTAGCCGTGAACAGCAATTACAAAGCGCTTACTGCCCTCGGCAGGTACAAACCAGGCTTTAAGCTCATTCCCCTTCTTATCAGTAAGGGATAAATCCTCGGGGTTTTTATCGTAAAGGTACTGGTTGTTACGTTGTCTGAGCTTGTAGCGGATTTTATGCTTCTCACTTAACGAGTCATAATCTATTGTCGTATCCTTCGGACGAACAACACATTCCTTCATTGCTACGGCAATAATCGTACCGAAGCCTATAGCAATAATTACCGCAATTGCAATAATTGCCTTGACAATCCACATATCTTTCACTCTCCTTACACAGAGTTAAAAGTTTGAACCGTTCCAGCCCCAATGGTCTATTTCTTCATACTTAACATAGATTCGTGAGGCAGGAATCGAAAGCTCAACCGAAACGATTTCGGTAAGCTTTGCGGTAAGGGCATCGTAAGCACTTTCTGAAGCGGCACCGAAAAGCTTTACGCTAATATAGGCAAGCGGTGCATCATCGCCGACAAACCACATACGCTCATTGTCGGAAAAAGAGAGCATAAGCCAACGCTCGCTTTTACCCGGAATAAGCTCAATCGCCTTACCGAAAGCAGCTTTAAGGCTTATTTCTTGCTCTTTAGAAACGCTGACGTTGGTCTTTGTCTGAATAAAAGGCATAATTTATTTCTCCAGTCAATTATTCAAAAAGAAATACCTTTGTTTCGTAGGGCTTGAGGTTAAACGAATCAAAGCCCGAGTTAAATTCGTCGTAGTTACCGAGCACAACCTTACCCTTTGCAAGGTCAAAGCCCTTCGGGGCTGTGAAGCGCTCAATTGTATCGCTGAACGAACAGATAACGAGAAGCTTCTTACCCTCATAATTACGCTCGTAAACGTAAAGCTTGTCGCTGTCGTGGTAATGTTCCTTGAAATCGCCGTAAATTACGATTTCGTTTTCCTTGCGGAACTTAATAAGCTTACGATAGTAATTGAGAATAGAGTTCGGGTCATTTTCAGCCTGCTCAACGTTAATTTCGGTATAGTTCGGATTGATATAGAACCACGGCTCTTCTGCCGTTGTAAAGCCTGCGTTCTTCTTGTCGGACCACTGTACGGGTGTTCTGCCGTTGTCACGGGAAGCGTACATAGCGCGCTTCATTATATTCTCGTGCGGGAAGCCGAACTTTTTGAAAATATCGTAGGTGTTGTGTGTTGCAACGTCCTTATACATGGAAAGCTCGGGCAGACGGATGCTTGTCATACCGATTTCCTGTCCCTGATAGATAAAGGGAGTACCGCTCTGACACATATACATTGTTGCAAGCATTTTACCGGACTCGACACGGAATTTTTCGTTGCCGAAGCGGCTAATGATACGGGGCTGGTCGTGGTTTTCGAGGTAAAGTGCGTTCCAGCCCTTGCCGTAAAGCTTGGTCTGCCAGGTAGTCATAACCTTTTTGAGCTTTTTAAGGTTGAACTTTGTGACGATGAAGTTTGTTATCATACAGTCAGCTTCCATATGCTGGAAGTTGAACATCATGTTGAGAACGGGCTTTTTGCCGTCACTCTCGTCAATGAATTTAAGAGCCGTGTCAGGAGTCATCATCGGTGCTTCACCGACAGTCATACAGTCATACTGGCTGAGAACCTCATCGTTGAATTCGGAAAGGTATTCGTGAAGGTGAGGACCGCAGGTGAAGTGCTCCATACCGCAGGCAACGGGAAGCGGGAAACCGTTGGGCAAACCCTCACGCTTTGAGATATAAGTGATAACGTCCTCACGGAAGCCGTCAACGCCCATATCAAGCCAGAAGCGCATAATATCCTTAACCTCGTTTCTGACAGCGGGGTTATCCATATTAAGGTCGGGCTGTTCAACGGCAAAGAGGTGCAGGTAGTATTCGTCGAGGTCTTTATTGTACTCCCAAGCAGGGCCGGGGAAAGTTGATTTCCAGTTGTTAGGAGGATTCTTGCCCTTACCCTTGCGCCAGATATAGTAGTCGTGGTAGGGGTTATCGGGCCCCTTAAGGCTCTCTTTGAACCACTTGTGCTGGTCTGAAGTATGGTTTACAACAAGGTCCATAATAACCTTGAGTCCTCTTTCGTGTGCACCGTCCAGAACAGCCTTGAAATCTTCAAGTGTACCGTATTCGGGCGCAATATTCCTGTAATCTGAAATATCGTAGCCGTAGTCCTTCTGCGGTGAAGCATAAATCGGTGAAAACCATATAGCATCAACACCGAGGCTCTTTATATAATCGAGCTTTGAAAGTACACCCTTGAGGTCGCCTATACCGTCGCCGTTACCGTCGCAGAAGCTGCGGGTCCATATCTGGTAAACGGCCATTTCCTTATACCATGCTTTTTTGATTTCTGACATCAATATATCCTCCGTGATAAATTATTACTTATTTCTTTCGTGGATAGCTACAAGGTTTTTGTAGCTTACGGCTGTTGATTCATAGGGACATTCTCTGAAATTAATATCCTGTTCATAAACAATATATGGAATACCGATTTCCTTACAGGCGCGGTAGCAAGCATCAAGGTCGATATTGCCGCAGCCAAGCTCAGTAATTGAGCCGGCATTGTCGCCGGTTTTAACCATCCAGTCCTTGAAGTGGCAGACCTTTACCCTGCCCTTGAGCTTTTTGAGGAATTCCGCCTCGTTTACACCGCCCATATGAATCCAGTAGGTATCGGGGATAAAAAAGAACACCTCAGGGTCGGATTCTTCGATAAGCACATCCATAATCGTTCTGCCGTCGGGAAGCTTTGCAAACTCGAAGGCGTGGTTGTGGTAGCCGAAGGTAATACCCTTCTGTTTCATCTTTCTGCCGATTTCGTTTGCCTTTGCGATAAATTCACGCACAGTCTCAACGCTCTGACGGTATTCGTCGGGCATACCGCCAAGACCAATCTGGTCGCAGCCCAAGGCAACGTGTTCATCAATAAGGGCATCAAGGTCATTTAACATTCTGTCCCACGGCTTATGGGTAACGCAGACGTCAAAGCCGTATTTCTTTACAAGCTCTGCGTGCTGCTCTGCAGGGAAATTACCTATAGCGGAAATCTGAATCACCTCAACACCAAGCTCATTTTTAAGATAAGCAAAGGTTTTGTCGGTATCCTCGTAATTCTGAATATGGTCTCTGAGTGTGTAAAGCTGAACGCCCACTTTAATCTCGCTCATAAAAAATCTCCTTAGTTTATAAATCTATGCCTTTAATGTAAAAACACTCACTTTTGCACTAAAGGCATAGTCTTGATGCGCCCGTAAAGACGCACCAAGACAAGAAAAAGCCATTTAGATTTCGGGAATTTCGATTTCGACCTCTCTGCCAAGTTCGGAGGATCGTGCAATACCGTCGATAATTGCCTGATTGTAAATAATCTGGCTGGACGGTACAGGAGGCTCGCCGCCGTTCATAGAAGCGTCAAGGAAGGAACGGATCTTGAGGTAGAAGTTATCGTACGGGTTGTCAAGCTCGGGAATAACTGTTTCAACCTGCTTGCCTGCAACGTCGTGATAGATAGTCATCGGGCCGCCGATTGAGCCATTCCAACACTCTGTTGAAGGAATGCGCAGACCACCGTTCTTACCCATAATGATTGTATCGCCTGAGGTATCAAGATGCATAGCCCATGCAATTCTGAAGTCGAGGATAATGCCGCCTTCAAGACGTACAAAAGCTGCTGCAAAGTCATCAACACCGAAGATGTCAGCATATTCGGGCTTGTTGGAATACTTTGTGCTCTTGCCGAAGAAGTCTGACTTATAACCGGAAACGGTAAGGGGCTTGGGGTAACCGATAGCGTTAAGAACCATATCAAGGGAGTAACAACCGATATCACCTAGAGCACCGAGACCAGCTGTTTCCTTCTCGATGAAGGATGTACCGAAGGGAGTCGGAATACCTCTGCGGCGGCCGCCACCAGTCTGGATGTAGTAAATTTCGCCAAGCTCGCCGGATTCGACGATCTTCTTGATCATCTGCATATTGGGATCGAAACGGGGCTGGAAGCCGATAGAGAGAATCTTGCCGCTTTCCTTTTCAGCCTTGCAGATAGCAACTGCTTCTTCAAGAGTAACGCACATGGGCTTTTCAAGAAGAACGTTTACGCCGTGCTCAAGAGCGTAGATTGTACACTCAGCGTGAGTTGCATTGTATGTACAAACGCTTACACAGTCAAGCTCTTCGTTGTCGATAAGCTCCTTGTGGCTGGGATAGAAATGCACCTTTGTCTTATCCTCACCGTACTTCTCGCAGAATTCCTCTGCCTTACCGGGAACGAGGTCTGCCATA
>JAZOMP010000030.1:0-1668 GCA_045654045.1 Acutalibacteraceae bacterium | reverse complement strand
AAAACTGAGTTCTACGGCAAGGTCTGCTCATCGCAGGAAGTCAACTGTATGTGTATCGGTCACACACATATTGACGTTGCGTGGCTGTGGACACTTGCACAGACCAAGGAGAAGACCGTCCGTTCATTCTCTACCGTAATTTCAATGATGAAGCAGTACCCCGAGTACAAGTTTATGTCCTCGCAGGCACAGCTTTATAAGTATCTCAAAGAAGAAAGCCCCGAAACCTACGAAGAGGTTAAAAAGATGGTTGCCGCAGGCCGCTGGGAGGTCGAAGGCGCAATGTGGGTTGAGGCTGACTGTAACCTTACAAGCGGCGAAAGCCTTGTGCGTCAGGTGCTTTTCGGCAAGCGCTTCTTTAATCAGGAATTCGGCGTAGACAGCAAGGTTCTCTGGCTGCCCGACGTATTCGGCTACAGTGCGGCACTTCCCCAGATTCTTCGCAAGAGCGGTGTTGACAAGTTCGTAACCTCTAAAATAAGCTGGAACGAAACCAACACAATGCCCTACGACACCTTTACATGGAAGGGTATTGATTCAACAGGTATTTTCACACACTTCCTTACTGCTCAGCACACACAGCCTCTCGGTCAGAAGCAGAACAACACAACCTATAACGCAATGCTTACACCCACACAGGTAAAGGGTGCCTGGAACCGCTACCAGCAGAAGCACCTCAACGATGAGGTTATTCTCACCTTCGGCCACGGTGACGGCGGCGGCGGTCCCACACAGGAGCATATTGAAACACACCGCAGACTCTGCAAGGGACTTCCGTCCTTCCCGAATTCGGTTATCGAGTTTGCAGGTGACTATCTTGAGCGCACAAAGCAGAAGGTGGAAAAGGATGAGAAAATGCCCACATGGGTAGGCGAGCTTTATCTTGAATTCCACCGCGGTACATATACCTCTAACGCCTGCAACAAGCGCAACAACAGAAAGAGCGAGTTCCTCTACCAGAATATTGAGCTGTTCAGCGAAATTAATCGCCTGCTCAATAAGGCACAGTATCCGCAGGAAAAGATTAACGAGGGCTGGGAGTGCATACTTCTCAACCAGTTCCACGATATTATTCCCGGCTCTTCAATTTATCAGGTTTACGAGGAAAGCACAAAGCAGTATGAAGCAATCGGCAAGGTCGGTAACGAGCTTCTTGATACCGCAAAGGCGGAAATTGCCGCAAATATCGCTACTGACGGCGGTATTGCCGTATTCAACCCCAACTCCTTTACAAACAGCGGTGTTGTAGACGTTGACGGCGAAAAGATTTACGTTGAAAATATTCCTGCAAAGGGCTGGAAGGTTGTAAAGGGCAACGAGAGCAAGGGCAGCGTTGAAATTTCCGACAGGAAGCTTGAAAACGAATACTTTGTTCTTGAATTTGCAGACGATTACACAATCAGCCGTATCTATGACAAGCGTTGCGGCAGAGAGGTTCTCAAGGCAGGCGAGAGAGCAAACGTAATCGAAGCCTACGAGGACTTCCCCAGAGAGTACGATGCATGGGAAATCTCCGTTTACTACAAGGAAAAGCGTTGGGAAATAAGCGACGTAAGCGCTGTTGAAATGCTCGACGAGGGCGTGCGCAAGGGCTTTAAGATTACAAGAAAGTTCTTCGATTCCGTAATCGAGCAGAAGGTATGGCTTTACAACGATATAGATAAGATT
>JAZOMP010000029.1:0-1991 GCA_045654045.1 Acutalibacteraceae bacterium | reverse complement strand
TGTCAATGAAGGAGGCGACAAATAATGGCTGTTGTATTTGAAAAACCCAAGTCATTAACCGATGCAACTCTTCACTATTGCCCCGGTTGCACACACGGTATTATTCACCGTCTTGTTGCCGAAGCAATTGATGAGCTCGGTATTCAGGGCAGAACAATCGGTGTAGCCCCCGTTGGCTGCTCCGTTATGGCTTACGATTATTTTGACGTAGATTTCGTTCAGGCTCCTCACGGCAGAGCACCGGCTGTTGCAACAGGTGTAAAGCGTGCAGACCCTGAAAACAATATTGTATTTACATACCAGGGCGACGGTGACCTTGCCGCTATCGGTACTGCAGAAACAGTTCACGCAGCAGCAAGAAGAGAAAATATTACCGTTATTTTCGTCAACAACGCCATTTACGGTATGACAGGCGGTCAGATGGCTCCCACAACTCTTCCCGGTCAGGTAACACAGACCTCTCCCTACGGCAGAGACGTTGAAACTGTCGGTTATCCTGTCAAGGTCTGCGAGCTGCTTTCACAGGTAGACGGTGCAGCTTACCTTGAAAGAGTTGCAGTCAACAGCCCCGCAAACATCAAAAAGGCAAAGAAGGCTATCAAAAAGGCTTTCCAGAACCAGATTGAGGGCAAGGGCTTCTCACTTATCGAGGTTGTTTCAACCTGTCCTACAAACTGGGGTATGACTCCGGTTAAGGCACTTCAGTGGCTTGAGGATAATATGCTTCCTTACTATCCGCTTGGTGTTTATAAAGATATTTACGCAGAAGAGGAGGCAAAATAATATGAGCTGTAATATTCTTTTTGCCGGCTTCGGCGGCCAGGGTATCCTTTTTGCTGGTAAGTTTGTTGCGTATAAGGGTCTTCTTGAAAACAAGCAGGTTTCCTGGCTTCCGTCCTACGGTCCCGAAATGCGTGGCGGTACAGCAAACTGCAGCGTTATCGTCAGCGACGAGCCCATCGGTTCTCCTATCGTCAGCAATCCCGACGTTCTTGTTGCAATGAACCTTCCCTCACTCGACAGATACGAGAACGAAGTTGTTTCAGGCGGTAAGATTTTTGTTGATTCAACACTTATCTCCCGTAAGGTTGAAAGAACAGACGTTGACGTTTACTACATTCCCGCAACGGAAATTGCCAACGAAAAAGGCATCAGCACACTTGCAAATATGATTATAACCGGTAAGCTTCTCAAGGAAGTTCCTTCACTCGGCTTCGACGGTATTGACGCACCCTTGTCAAAGGTTGTTTCTGCTCGCCACCAGGACCTTCTTGAGGTTAATAAAACAGCTCTCAAGCTCGGTTACGATTATTAAGAAAAATTGAAAAGAGGTATTTTCAATGAGTTACGATTTTAAAATAGAAAGAACAACTGCTCCCAAGGCAAAGCCTGCAGACGAGAGCAAGCTCGGCTTCGGTAAAATCTTTACAGACCATATGTTTGTAATGAATTACGACGAGGGTCAGGGCTGGCACGACGGCAGAATCGTTCCCTACGGTCCGCTTTCTCTCGACCCGTCTTCAATGGTTTTCCACTACGCACAGGAGCTTTTTGAGGGTCTTAAGGCTTACAGAGTTGCTGACGGCAGTATTCAGCTTTTCCGCCCCCAGAAGAACATCGAAAGAATGAACAATACCTGCGACCGCCTTTGCGTTCCTCGTATTGATCCCGACCTTGCTCTTGAAGCTATCAAGGCAGTTGTTGACGTTGATAAGGATTGGGTTCCCCACAACGATGGTACTTCTCTTTACATCCGTCCCTTTATCATTGCTACAGACGCTTTCCTTGGCGTTCACGCTTCTCACAGCTATATTTTCTGCATCATTCTTTCTCCCGTTGGCTCCTACTACGCTAACGGTATGGATCCCGTTAAGATTTATATTGAAAGAGAATACGTCCGCTGCGTAAAGGGCGGTACAGGTATGGCTAAGGCAGGCGGTAACTACGCTGCATCCCTTATCGGTCAGGAAAAGGCAGACAAGATGGGCTAT
>JAZOMP010000028.1:0-14978 GCA_045654045.1 Acutalibacteraceae bacterium | reverse complement strand
AACCATTCAACGTCCTTAACGAATCTGTCCCAATCGTTGAGACGAACGTAAACATCGAGCTTATCCATAGCTTCAACGAGCTGTGCTGAAGCTGTGTCAATGTAGGACTGTGAGGAGAAAGCAATTGTGTACTTGTCCTTGTTATCGATGTAGTTCTGAGCTGCTGCAAGCTTGTCTGTGAAGTTAGTCCATGCAGCGGTACCGCCCATTTCTTCTTCACGCTTAACTTCTTCGTCCTTATAGTAGTTAGCTTCCTCGTAGCCTGCTGCACGCTCAATAGCTGCTTCAAGTGCGGAGAAATCTGTCTTGATGAAGTGAGAATCCTTATCGGCGTAGAGAGCGGAGATTTCAGCTGCTGCTGCGTCGATATCTGCCTGATCTCTGATATCAAGTGTATCCTTGAGAGCCTCGAAATCCTTTTCTGCTACGATAGCGTCAACTGCTGCGTTAACCTCTGCAACGTATGCGGGGTCGTACATTGTAGCGTCAAGTGCGCGTGCGCCCTTAACAGCGTTTGACCACTTCTCAAGAGAAGCTGCCTTGTAAGGAACCTGTGCGCAAAGGTCTGTAAGAGCCTTTGTAGCTGCATCAACGTCTGCCTGCTTGTCGATTGTCATAGCAAGAACAGCCTTTTCTTCCTTGAGCATAAGAGTGATAAGAGTACTGAAAGCTTTGTTTTCGCCTTCAGGAGAAGCGTTGAGGTTGTGGAGTGTGCTTGCCTGAAGCTCTCTTGCTGCTGCAACTGCTGCCTTGTATGCTTCAAGGTCTGCGGGAAGAGCTTCAAGTGCTGCGAAAGCATCTTCAATAGCCTGTGCTGCTGCATCAATCTTAGCCTGGTCAACTGCTGTGAGATCAGCAACGTCTGCTGCAAGAGCTGTCTGAAGAGCTTCCCATGTTTCTTCTGTGTAGTGCTCAGCTACAAGACCTTCTGTCTTTGCAACTGCTGCATCGTATGCTGCGTAGTCAGCGGGGTTAACCTTAACACCCTCAACTGTCATAGCACCTTTGCCTGCTGTGTAAACGCCGTCAGCTGCTGTTGCTTCAACGTCGCCGAACTTGACAACGGGTGCAGACTGGCTGTAAGCCTCGCCAAGTATAAGCTTGAAGCTTGCGCCTGCAACAGCGTACTTGATAGCTGTTGTACCGTCGAGTGCTGTGTATGTAACACCGTCAACTGCGGGGAGAGCAGAGTAAGCGTCAGCCTTGATTGTTACCATAACACGGAAAGCCTGTGCCATTGTACCGTTCATTGTGCCGATCTTGCCCTGGGCGTTAACAACCTGAAGCATCTTGTTGGTCTTGCTGCTTGCAACTGCGTCTGCAAGCCAGTAAACGGCGCTTACCTTTGCAAGAGTGTAGTTTGTGAAGTCTGCCATTGTGGGAAGAGCAAACTTAACGGCAAGTGTCTTCTCAACCTTTGTGCCGTTGTCGCTTGCTGCATATACCATTGTGGTATCTGCAAGAGAAGCGGCCTCAGCGTCTGTGAGGGTGATTGCGGATTCAACCACTGCCTTGATTGCACTGGTGGCGTAGTCCGGGAAAACTGCCGAATTGTTGTACTTGACCTTTGAGCCGACTGTGTCCTTAGTGATAAGAACAAGGGAGCCGTCAGCCTTCTTTTCGAGTACGCGCCAGATTACTTCTGCGTCGCCTGCCTTGCCGAAAGCTACATAGTCTGTAGAATCGTCTGCAGCAAGTGAGGTGAACGGAATTGCTGTGAGCATCATAACAACTGTCATTACGGCAGCGATGAGACGCATCAGCTTTTTGTTTGTCTGCATGGGTTTATTCCTCCTAAATAATTTTTAATTTAAGAAAATTTGCGTGTCAATTATAACACATATCAACAAGATTTACACCTTGTAAATTCTACCAAATAATTTTCAATTTTTTGTATAAATTGAATATAATTATTATATAACGTAAAAATTATGTAAACATTTCCTCTGTGTAGCTGCGGTAGCTGCCGTTGAGAATGTTTTCCCACCAGCCGCTGTTTTCAACGTACCAGCGTATGGTTTTTTCTATGCCCTCGTCAAAAAGAGTCAGCGGCTGCCAGCCAAGCTCGTCCGAAATCTTTTTCGGGTCAATTGCGTAGCGGCGGTCGTGGCCGGGTCTGTCCTTGACGTAGGTGATAAGGTCCTCGCTCTTGCCGAGTGCCTTGATTATAGTCTTGACAACCTGAATATTTGCTCTTTCGTTGTGACCGCCGATGTTATAGACCTCGCCGATTCTGCCGTTATCGAGTATCATTGCAATTGCACGGCAATGGTCCTCAACGTAAAGCCAGTCACGCACGTTGAGACCCTCTCCGTAAACGGGCAGGGCTTTGCCGTGGGTAGCGTTTGCAATCATAAGGGGAATGAGCTTTTCGGGGAACTGATACGGACCGTAGTTGTTTGAACAGCGTGAAACCGTAACGGGTGTGCCGAAGGTTCGGTGATAAGCAAGTACGAGCAGGTCAGCTGAAGCCTTGCTTGCCGAATAGGGGGAAGATGTGTGGATAGGTGTGTCCTCGGTAAACATAAGGTCGGGTCTGTCAAGCGGCAGGTCGCCGTAAACCTCGTCGGTCGAAACCTGATGGAAACGGGGTACGCTGTACTTGTTGCACGCATCAAGAAGCACCTGTGTGCCGAGGATGTTCGTTTTAAGGAAAACCTCAGGCTCTTCAATTGAGCGGTCAACGTGCGACTCGGCGGCGAAATTTACCACCGTATCGAAGTTCTCTTTTTCAAAAAGCTCATAAATGAACTTTCTGTCCGTGATGTCACCCTTGACAAAGCTGAAATTCGGGTTGCCGAAAGCTCCCTTGAGTGTTTCAAGGTTGCCTGCGTATGTGAGTGCGTCAAGGCAGACAAGTTTTGTTTCGGGATAATTCTCAAGCATATAGTAGACGAAGTTACCGCCGATAAAGCCGGCACCGCCTGTTACAAGAAGCTTTTTCATATTGCTTTTCCTTTCGTTTTGCAAAAAGAAATATTTATACGAAATGAATTATAACAAATAATCCTCATAAAATCAACCAAAACTATTGCATCGGCAAAACAAAGCAATTAAAATAGTGTAGAGGTGTTGAAAAATGGCAAGAATAAACCCCGTTGACCCTAACGATGCAAGTGATGAAATAAAAGCAGCCTACGATGAATATAAAACAAAAATATCTATGAACAATATGAAGCTCACTCTGCTCAACAACCCCGTTGCGTTCAGGGTGCTCAACGGCTTTCACGATATTGTTGCCGAGGCGAAAGCCTTCCTTGATGAGCTTACAGTCAACCTTTTCTGTTATGCAATTTTAACGGAAAACGACTGTGCCGTCTGCTCGAAAATTTTCAGAAACTTCCTTGAGAAAAACGGCGTGGAATTTGATACACTCGTTATGACTCCCGTACAGCATGCTCTTATTTCTTATGGCAGAAATATTGCCGACAATCCCCACGAGGTATATGACGAGCAGATGGACGAGTTGAAGGAATATTTCACCGACGAACAGATAGTGGTAATAACTGCGCTCGCTGCAATGATGGTGGCGTCGAATATTATCAATACAACTTTGGAAGTGGAATTGTAAAAAAATTTTTCATAAAATGTTGACTTCAACGTTACGTAAAAATGTATTTTATCGGTAGAGATTACCGAAAAGGAGCGTTGAAAATGAAAATCAAAGAGGTTTGTCAACTGACGGGGCTTTCCGACAGAGCCATACGCTTTTACGTTGAACAGGGTTTGCTTTCACCGCAGTTTACCGAGAATTATCTCGGCAGACGTTCTTATTCTTTTTCACGGGAAGACGTTGAACAACTCAACGATGTTGCAGTTTTGCGGAAGTTCGGTTTTACCGTTGCGGAAATCGGTTTGCTTAATGAAAATTCTGCAAACAGCCAAAGTATTATTACGGGGCTTAAGGAAAGGAAACAAGCGGAGCTTGAAGAAAATACACGGACACTTGAAGCTATAAGCAAACTTGATACCGATACCGAATACACCGTAGCTGAACTTGCCGATAAGTTGACCGATGTGTCTGCCGATAAATTCGTGCCTGCGGAAGACAGCAGGGTTAACAAAAAGGCAAGGGCTGTCAGAGTAACAGTTTATGTGCTTTTCGGATTATCGTGTGTATATTATTTGTTTTTTGCGGTTACCAAGATATATGCCTTTTTTATTCAGGAATATCCGTATGTTCCGAGTGCTTATTATGGCAGAACTCTTATAGCTTTGATACCTGCATTAATTCTTTTATCATTAGCTTTTTTCAAACGGAGAAAACATATTAAAAAATGGGTTCAGATAACTGTGCTTGCTCTGTGTGCTGTTCTTGTACCGTTCTGTTCTTTCTATATTGCTCTTTTCCCTGTGTGGTCACAAACAGAAGAAATGAAAAATTATAAACAGTTTGATGCAGGTGTGTTTGAATCGAATTCATTTGTCTGTGATGTTTTTCCGGAAATCAGCGACAGTAAAGTTGCTCATAATGAGGACGGTGTAAGGAAAACCATTTGCAAAGAGGGTGAATATTTCTACCGGGACGTAGTCTATTTGCTTACATTCAGCAAAGATATTTACCTGGAATGGCAGCTGGAAAAAGATGAGTTCGATGCAGAGGTTGAACGGGTATGCAATTGGTATGAAACCGTTGGCAAAGAGCGATATTTTACTGACGGATTTGTTACCGTGAACAAGGGCGATTTCGTTTGCCTTTTGTCAAGTAAAGAAAATGCTTTCGGAAGAACTCAAGGAGATAGCTATTGGGGATATCTTTTTGCTTACAATCCCAAAACTCTTACCGTCAGATACGCATACAGCCAAGGTGCTTACTGGAACGTCGAACCGTACGTATCGGAATTGGAATGGTAAATAATTAAACACAAAATAAAATCCTGTCGGCAGTTATATGCTGACAGGATTTTTTGCGGTAAATTACGGTTTATTTGAGTGCAGAGTGCAAAACGCAGAACGGTGGGAGGGCTTCGCCCTCACCCAAATATTAATTTGATACCTAAAAGTTATGCCATTCTGAGCGAAAGCGAAGAATCTTAAATAAGCAAAAAGATCCTTCACTTCGTTCAGGATGACAGACAGTAAGGTTTTATCATATTTTATAAAATCGGAGCGAAGCGACCCTTAATTTTGCACTTTGCATTTTGCGTTTTGCATTTATCAGAAAACGCTCTCAATCACCCTTGTACAGCTTTCGGGAGAATACACCCATCGGCTTATATGCTTTGCATCAGTATAATACTGCGGTGCGGCAGGCGGATATTTTGCATCAAACGCATCGACCACAATCAGCTTGATTTTCATTCTTTCGGGTATAAGGCTTTTTATATAAACGGTTGCGTTCTGTCCTGCTTTTACGTTGGGCGCAGGCTCGGCAAGCCCTGCCAGATTCGGCGCAAGCTCAACGAAAATTCCGTACCTTTCAACCGAGCGCACAATACCGGGTACGGTTTCGCCGGCTTTGAAATTCTGCGCATTCTGCTCCCACGTGCCGAGTAATTCTTTGTGGCTTAAGGTTATTTTTCCGTCGGGCGAAATGTCCCTTATAACCGCCTTTATATCGTCGCCGACACTGAAACGCACGTTAGGGTGAGGGATACGTGAAACGGAAATTGCGTCAATAGGCATAAGCGCAACAAGCCCTGCGCCTATATCCGCAAAAGCACCGAAGCCCTCGGTATGTGTTATTTTTGCGTCAATTACGTCGCCTTTGCTGAGCTTACAAATGTATTCGTTGTAACAGTCCTGCTGAACACGCCTTCTGCTGAGTATTGCCATTGTTTCGCCGTAGCTGTCGGTTTCAAAGCCTGTTATGATAAAGCATACGGGCTTATTTACCCGTGAAATAAGTGCAATGTCACGTACGCTGCCGTCCTCAATTCCTATTGCGCCCTCGCAACGTGGAATGATGCCGCGCATTGCTCCCAGATCAAGGTGCAGATTGTGCTCGTTGTCGCAAAGCAGTACCCTTGCTTCGAGTACAGTGCGGCTTCGGCAGGCGTGCATCAGCGCTCCCTTGTCAGCCATATTCTTTTTGTTTTCGGGTGTTGAAATAAGCTTGCCCTCGGGTGAGTATCTTTTCATTTGCATAGCGGCCTCGTCTGCCGCTCCCTCCCTTTTGTTTTTAGCTTTTGCCGTGTTTACTAATCTTATATATATGTTGATTTATTTTTAAAATTCCTCGTTTCAATTGCAGATTGATATTTTTATGAATGTATGCTATAATAACAATGGAATAAATTGGGGTGGTGTAGCTATGGACGTAAGAACAGGTGATATTCTTCATATGAAAAAGCCTCATCCTTGTGGGGTGAACACCTTTGAAGTACTCCGCACGGGAATGGATTTCCGCCTGCGCTGTACGGGCTGCGGAAGAGAAATTATGGTTGTGCGCTCCAAAGCGGAAAAAAGTATTAAAAGGATAGAGAGAAAAGAAAATGACTGATAAGTTAGCTCAGGTTGAAAAACGCTATGAGGAAATAAATGCTCTGCTCTGTGAGCCTGACGTTGTTTCCGATATTCAGCTTTATAAAAAGTATATGCAGGAAATCAAGCACCTCACACCCGTTGTTGAAAAATTCCGTGAGCATAAAAAAGCTCTTTCGGATTTAGCCGGTGCAAAGGAAATGCTTGAGGACTCTTCGCTCGACGCAGAACTCAAGGAAATGGCAGAGGAAGAGCTTGAGGAGGCAAAAGCGTCTGTTGAAAGAACCGAGCAGGAACTTAAAATTCTGCTTCTTCCCCGTGACCCGAACGACGACAGAAACGTTATCGTTGAAATCCGCGGCGGTGCAGGCGGTGATGAGGCTTCGCTTTTTGCAAACTCGCTTTACAGAATGTATTCAATGTATGCCGCCACAAAGAACTGGAAGTCCGAAATTCTCAGCGCCAACGAAACAGAGGTCGGCGGCTTTAAGGAAATCAGCTTTATGATAAGCGGTGAGGGCGCTTTCTCACGCTTTAAGTTTGAAAGCGGTGTTCACAGGGTGCAGCGTGTGCCCGAAACCGAAAGCCAGGGCAGAATTCATACCTCTACCGTTACCGTTGCCGTGCTTCCCGAGGCAGAGGAGGTTGACGTCGAAATCAACCCTGCAGATTTGCAGGTGGATACCTTCCGCTCAAGCGGTGCAGGCGGTCAGCATATCAACAAAACCGAGTCCGCAATACGTATTACACACATTCCCACGGGTACGGTTGTCGAATGTCAGGACGAGAGAAGCCAGCACAAAAACCGTGACAAGGCTATGAAAATCCTTCGTTCCCGTATTCTTGAGGCGGAGCGTGAAAAGCAGGCAAATGAAATTGCAGGAGAAAGAAAGCTTCAGGTCGGTACAGGTGACAGAAGCGAAAGAATCAGAACTTATAACTATCCGCAGGGCAGAATGACGGACCACCGCATAGGTCTGACTTTATATAAACTGGAAGCAATTCTCAACGGTAGTCTTGATGAGCTTGTCGATGCACTTATTTCAGCCGATACTGCGGAAAAACTCAAATCGGGTACTTGATTATGATTGAAACAAAACTGTTTGAATATAACGAAGACGGTGTGTGTGAGGTAGGCTCGATTCTGCGTAACGGCGGAATTGTGGGTATCCCTACCGAAACTGTCTACGGTCTTGCCGCCAACGCTTTTGACGGGCGGGCCGTTGCAAAAATTTTTAAGGCAAAGGGCAGACCGCAGGACAATCCGCTTATTGTTCATATCTGCGATATTTCACAGCTTGAAGGTGTTGTCAGCGAAATTCCCGACGTCGCACTAAAGCTTGCGGAAAATTTCTGGCCCGGCCCGCTGTCGATTATTATGCCTAAAGGCGAAAATATTCCCGATGAGGTAAGCTGCGGTCTTGATACCGTTGCCGTGCGTATACCGTCCCACCCTGCGGCAAGGGATATAATAAAGGCGGCAGGTGTACCGCTTGCGGCTCCTTCCGCAAACCTTTCGGGGTCTCCGAGTCCTACCACCGCAAAGCATGTTATAGATGATATGTGGGGTAGGGCAGACGCTATTCTTGACGGCGGAAGCTGTGACGTCGGTGTGGAATCAACGGTTGTTACGCTTGTCGGCGAAAAACCGAAGCTTCTTCGTCCCGGCGGAATATCACTTGAACAGCTTGAAAGTGTGCTCGGCAAGGTTGAAGTGGATTCAGCCGTGCTTTCCGAATTGCAGGAAAACGCAAAAGCCGCTTCGCCGGGTATGAAGTACAAGCATTATTCACCCAAAGCAAGGGTAATAATAGTAAAGGGCAGCTTTGAAAACTACCGCCGCTTTGTAAGCGGAAAGAAAAACTGTGCCGCACTCTGTTTCAATGGCGAGGGAGAAAAGCTAAGTATTCCCTTTATTGAAATAGGCAGAGAGCACGACAGTTCTGCTCAGGCTCATCTGCTTTTTGAAGCGTTGAGAAGCCTTGACGATATGGGGGTTGAAACCGCCTATGCGCGCTGTCCCGATACCGACGGTGTCGGTCTTGCAGTTATCAACCGTCTGCTCCGTGCGGCGGCGTTTACTGTAATTGACGTTGACGGTGCAATGATAATAGGTCTTACGGGTGCTACTGGCTCGGGTAAATCCACCGTTGCAAAGCGCCTTTGCGAAAAATACGGTATTGCTCATATCGACTGCGATGCCATTGCAAGGGAAATCACCTCGGCAGATTCGCCCGTGCTTGCTCAGTTGGCTTCGGCTTTCGGAGAGGATATAATTCTGGATGACGGAAACCTTGACAGAGCGGCTCTTGCTTCCCGTGCTTTCGCTTCGAAAGAAGCCACTAAACGCCTCAACAGCATTATGCACCCCATAATAACCTCAAAGGCACTCGCAAAGGTTAATGCCTTTACACAAGAGGGTAAATCGGCTGTATTACTGGATGCGGCGGCAATTTTTGAAAGCAAAATCGACAAGCTATGTGCCTTTACAGTGGTTGTGAGCGCTCCTGCCGAAATAAGGCTGGACAGAATAATGTACCGCGACTCAATAACCCGTGAAAAGGCTGAACACAGAATGGGCGCACAGCTTTCGGACGAAGAATATGCAAAGAATGCGGACGTCGTACTGTACAATTACGCACCGTATGACACTGATGCTGAAATAGTAAAAATAATTGAGAAATACAAGGAGAAAAAATTATGAGCAAGAACGAAGAACTCAGAGAAAAGCTTTTCTACAGTGCAGACCATGCTTGTAAAAAAATCAGCGAGGACGAAGTGAAAACCGCTGACAGCTTTGCAGAGGGTTATAAGGAATTTATGTCCGCCTGCAAAACCGAGCGAGAGGTTGTAAACTTTGTAAAGCAGCTTGCACACGAAAACGGTTTTGTAAGCTTTGACCCCAAGGCAAGCTACAAGGCAGGCGATAAGGTTATCTATAATAACAGAGGCAAGGCGGTTATCCTTGCGGTTATCGGCGAGCGTCCTGTTGAAGAGGGTGTTCGTATTGCTGCCGCTCATATTGATTCTCCCAGACTTGACCTCAAGCCCAACCCGCTCTATGAAGAGGCAGAGCTTGCACTTCTTAAAACACATTATTACGGCGGTATCAAGAAATACCAGTGGACTGCTATTCCGCTTTCTCTTCACGGTGTTATCGTAAAGGCAGACGGCACAAACGTAGAGGTTAATATCGGCGAAGATGCCGGCGACCCCAAGTTTGTTGTTACGGATCTTCTTCCCCACCTTGCCGCAGAGCAGATGAAGCGATCACTTGCTGAAGGTATCAAGGGCGAAGAGCTCAACGTTCTCATCGGCAGCCGTCCTTTTAAGGATGACGAGGGCAGCGAAAGCGTTAAGCTTAACATCATGAATATTCTCAACGAAAAGTACGGCATTGTTGAGGCGGATTTCCTCAGCGCAGAGCTTGAGGTTGTTCCTGCTTTCGGTGCAGATGACATCGGCTTTGACAGAGGCCTTATCGGGGCCTACGGTCACGATGACAGAGTTTGTGCATACCCCGGTGTTATGGCAATTCTTGAAGCAGGCACTCCCGAATTTACGGCGGTCACTGTGCTGGCTGACAAGGAAGAAACCGGCTCGGACGGTAACACAGGTCTCAATTCCTCGTATCTTGCTTATTTTGTTGAGCACCTTGCCCGTATGCAGGGCGGCGTAGGAAGTATTGCGCTGAGCAACAGCGAGTGCCTTTCCGCAGACGTTAATGCTGCGTTTGACCCCACCTTCCCGGGCGTTTATGAAAAAATGAATACCTCCTTTGCCAACAGAGGTATAGTTGTTACAAAGTACACAGGCTCAAGAGGTAAGGGCGGTACGTCCGACGCAAGTGCCGAATTTATGGGCAGAGTACGCCGTCTGTTTAATGAAAACGGCGTTGTCTGGCAGGTCGGCGAGCTCGGCAAGGTTGCCGAGGGCGGCGGAGGTACCGTTGCAAAGTATGTTGCTTCTCACAATATTGATGTTGTTGACGTCGGCGTACCCGTGCTTTCAATGCACGCTCCCTACGAGGTCATTTCAAAGCTCGACCTCTATATGGCATACAAAGGATTTTTAACCTTCTTCACAAAGTAATGGGCACCTTTAAAAACTACTACACAATCTTTGCACTCTGAGTTTTAGAGGTACCCGAATGGAAAACGATAAGGACAGAATAAAAAGACTGCGTAAAAAGTCTATGAGCCTTCCGCTTCGCCCCGGTGTATATCTTATGAAGGATAAGTCAGGCGGAATAATTTACGTCGGCAAGGCAAAGGCACTTAAAAACCGTGTCAGCAGTTACTTTGGCTCTAATTATAACCATACGGCAAAGGTTATCCGTATGGTTGAGCACGTTGAGGATTTTGACTATATAATCACCGACAGTGAGTTTGAAGCGCTGGTGCTCGAATGCAGTCTTATAAAACAGCACAGCCCGAAATACAACATCCTTCTCAAAGATGATAAGGGCTACCATTATGTAAAAATCACAAATTCACCCTGGCCTAAAATTGAGGCGGCAATGCAGCTTGTTGACGACGGATCCGAATATATCGGTCCGTACACAAGCTCTTTTGCCGTGCGCAGTACCGTTGAGCAGGCACAGAAAATTTTCCGTCTGCCCCAATGCGGCAAAACTTTTCCCGTGACCGTCAGACAAAGACCTTGTCTGAATTTCCATATTTCGCAGTGCTCTGCACCCTGTGCAGGCAAAATTTCGCATAAGGATTATTTAAAAAGCGTTGAACAGGCTGTTGAGTTTCTCAAAGGTGGGTCTTCCGCTATGATAAAAACTATGCAGGAGGAAATGGAGACCGCCGCAGAAAACCTTGAGTTTGAAAAGGCGGCAGCCCTGCGTGACAGAATAAACGCAATTACGCGCTTTGGCGAAAAGCAGAAGGTAGTCAGTGCAGACGTTGCCGAGCAGGATGTTTTTGCCCTTTCGCAGACAGCGGACAAAGCCTGTCTTGCGGTTTTGCGCTTTTTCGGCGGCAGGCTTGTTGATACCGAGCATTTCATAACCGAATCACCAGATGACCCTGCACAGGCAAGGTATGAATTCTTAATGCGCTACTATTCAATGCGTGACAGAATTCCCCCGAGGATACTTATTGATTCTCTGCCTGCCGACAGCGAACTGCTCTCTCAATGGCTTTCGGAAAAATTGGGTAAAAAGGTCAGCCTTGTCGTGCCGCAAAAGGGCGGTCAGCTGAAGCTGCTTGAAATGTGCCGCTCAAATGCGGCGGAAAAATTGTCACTGAGCCTTGGCAGAAAGGGCTCGGACACTCAGGCGCTTGATGAATTGGCAAGGCTTCTGAATCTGCCTTCACCGCCAGAATATATAGAATCCTACGATATTTCTCATACTGCAGGTACGGAAAATGTTGCAGGTATGATAGTTTTCAAAAATGCACATCCTTTTAAAGCAGCATACAAGCGCTTTAAGATTAAGGGCTTTGACGGTCAGGATGACTGTGCTTCAATGGCAGAGGTGCTTGAGAGAAGATTTACGCACTATATTGAAGAAAATGCAAAGCCGGAGGGTGAAAAGCGTGACGAGGGCTTTGCAAGACTGCCCGACCTTATATTGCTTGACGGTGCACAAATGCAGGTCGATGCGGTAAAAGCCGTACTTTTGCGCTTGGGCATTGAAGTGCCCGTTTTCGGTATGGTAAAGGATTCAAGCCACCGTACAAGGGCAATTACCGGTGACGGCGGAGAGATTTCGATTAATTCAAAGCGAAGTGCTTTTACTCTTGTTTCAAGTATGCAGGAGGAGGTGCACCGCTTTGCAATCGAGTACCACCGCAAACGCAGAAGTGCAGGCATTTCCACCACCCTTACACAGATTGACGGAATAGGCGCCAAGCGTGCTTCGGCACTGCTTAAGCACTTTAAATCCGTAACTGCGGTAAGGGAGGCTACGCTCGAACAGCTTGCTGCTGTCAAGGGTGTTGACAGAAAAAGTGCACAGACGGTTTATGACTATTTTCACTCGGATGTTTTAAAGTGTGACAATTAAATCAAATAAATCTTGACAAATATGTTATAATAAAAGATAATATATCGGTATAATACTTTAGGTAGGAATATTATGAGAGTTATTACAGGCTCCGCAAGGGGCAGAAACCTTATTACCCTTGACGGCGGCGACGTTGTCCGCCCGACCACCGACAGGGTAAAGGAAGCTATGTTCAGCATAATCCAGTTTGACCTTGAGGGCAGGCGCGTGCTTGACCTTTTTGCAGGCTCGGGTCAGCTCGGTATCGAGGCACTCAGCAGAGGCGCCGAAAAATGTACTTTTGTCGATTCGGATTCAAAGGCTGTCAACGTTATTGAACAGAACCTTGCTCACACCGGTCTTGCTGACAAAGCTGTTGTAAGAAAGAGCGATTCGCTCAATTTCCTTCGCACCACAAACGAGGTTTTCGATATTGTTATTATTGACCCTCCCTATGGTACAGGTCTTCTGCAGAAGGCTCTTGCTTCACTCGACAGGCTTGCCGAAGGCGGTATCATTGTGTGTGAGCTTCCTGCAGGAGAGGATATTCCCGAAAGTGCAGGCGGCCTTGAGCTGTTCAAACGCTATAAATACGGCAGGGTAGAGCTCGCCGTATACAGATAAAGGGGGGGCACAGCTTATGAAAATTGCGGTTTGTCCCGGTAGCTTTGACCCGATTACAAACGGTCACCTTGAAATAATCAGGCGCGCTTCACGTATGTTTGACAAGGTTATCGTTGTTGTAATGTCAAACTACTTCAAAAAAACAGGTGCCTTTACTCCCGAGGAAAGAGTTGACCTCATCAAACGTGTAACTTGTGACATACCTAACGTTGAGGTTGAACTGTCCTACGGTTTGCTTGCAGATTACGCAAGAGAAAAAAATGCTATAGCAATTGTAAAGGGTCTGCGTGCCGTGTCAGATTTTGATACGGAATTCCAGCAGGCACTTGCAAATAAAAAGCTCAACCCCGAGGTTGAAACTGTTTTTCTTACGGCGAGCGGAGAAAATATGTATCTCTCATCAAGTGTTGTCAAACAAATCTGCGGATTCGGCGGAGATATTTCGGAATTCGTTCCACCCGCAATCCGGGATGATATAGAAAAAAGACTTAGAAAGGATATAAAGATATGAACGTTGAAGATTTGCTCGAAAAAATTGAAGAGGTCCTCGACAACGGACAGAAGGTTGCTTTCAGCTCGAAAATAGTTGTCAATATTGAAGAAATCCGTAACTGTGTTGATGCAATCCGTGCCAATATGCCCGAAGAGGTTCGTCAGGCACGCAACATCGTCAGTGATCGCAACACCATTATCGGTGAGGCAAATGCTCAGGCGGAGGATACGGTTACAAAGGCTAACGAAAAGGCAAGAGAAACCGTAAACAAGGCCAACGCCAAGGCCAAAGAATACATACTCACTTCAGAAGAGCGTGCAAAGTCTACAGTTGCTCAGGCTGAGGAAAGAGCAGGCGTTATCGTAGCAGAGGCAGACGCAAGAGCTCAGCAGATGGTTGAGGAAAGCGAAATTGCCGCCCGTGCAAAGCAGTACTGCGACGATATGCTCCAAAAGGCAAAGGCACAGGCTGACACCATTATTGCCAACGCAAATGCCGCCGCAACCGAAACAGTTGAAAAGGCAAACGCACAGGCAGAAGAAGTTAAGGCAAGAGCCGCAAAGTGGTCAAACGAAATCTGCTCCTCCGCCGCAAACTTTGTTGAAAACGTTATCGGCACAACAGAGCGTTCGCTCACAAACAGCCTTGCAAACGTCCGCCAGGCAAAGGAGAATATCCGCAACGCCATCGGCAATAACAACCAGCAGTAATACAGGGTAGGATTATAATTTCCACCCTGACGCTTCACCGGAGGTGCGGCAATTGAAAATAAAACAGCTTACAGCATTGGTGCTCGCCGTAGTAATAGCGTGTGTCGGTGTCGGCTTTGCCGTGTCGTCAAGACGCAGTATTTCGGACGAGTCAATTGAACTTTCACCTACGCAGTTTGTCACAACGGCAAAGCGTACAGCAAGCGTCAATATGCTTGCCGTGGGTGATAATCTTATCCATAAGCCTATTTACGAGCAGGCACAGTCAAGGACAAAGGACGGCAGCTACGATTTTTCGCCCGTCTATGCAAACCTCAAGGACCTGATAACTGCGGCGGATATTGCCGTTATCAACCAGGAAACGATGATGTCATCTCTCCACGAGGTTTCAACCTACCCTTGCTTCAATACGCCTACCGTTATGGCAAAGCAGCTTGCTGACCTCGGCTTCGACGTGCACACTATCGCAAATAACCATATGCTTGACAAGGCAAGCAAGGGTCTTATTTCGACACTTGACCTTATCAATTCAACGGAGGGTCATGTTGCAAGCGGTGCATACCACAGCCGTGAGGAATACATAGACCTTGAAATTGTTGAGGTGGACGGCATTACCTTTGCCTTCCTCTCCTTTACTGAGCATACCAATGGTATAACCCTTTCGACTTATAAGGAGGATTACGCCATTTACCTTGAAGAGCGTGAGGACGTAAGGCTTCAGGTTGAATAT
>JAZOMP010000027.1:0-2857 GCA_045654045.1 Acutalibacteraceae bacterium | reverse complement strand
CGGATTCGGGAAGATAGAGGTCAATTGCGTCGCATACGTTATCCTCAAGCATTTTGATAAGCTTGGGCTTGAGCTCGTCGCCGTCAAGCACCTGATTACGCTGCTTGTAGATAAGCTCACGCTGCTGGTTCATAACGTCGTCAAACTGAAGAACGTTCTTACGCATTGCAAAGTGGTTGCTTTCAACTTTCTTCTGTGCGTTTTCAACTATATTGGAGAACACCTTTGTGTCAAGCGGCATATCCTCGGGAGCGTTGAGTCTTTCGAGCATCATCTGCGCTCTTTCGCCGCCGAAAAGACGGGTTACATCGTCATCAAAGCTAAGGAAGAACTGGCTTACACCGGGGTCGCCCTGACGGCCTGAACGGCCTCTGAGCTGGTTATCGATACGGCGGGATTCGTGGCGCTCCGTACCGATGATGTAAAGACCGCCTGCCTCTCTTACCTTTTCGGCTTCGGGTGCAATTTCAGCCTTGTACTTTGCTTCAAGCTCGGTAAAGGTCTTTCTTGCCTCGAGGATTTCCTCGTTATCCGTTTCGGCAAAGCCTGTAGCCTCTGCAATCATTTCCTCGGCAAAGCCCATACGGCGCATTTCGCTCTTTGCAAGATACTCTGCGTTACCGCCGAGCTTGATGTCCGTACCACGGCCTGCCATATTCGTTGCGATGGTAACTGCGCCGAGCTTACCTGCCTGGGCAATGATTTCGGCTTCCTTGTCGTGGAACTTTGCGTTAAGCACCTGGTGCTTTATTCCTCTCTTTTTAAGCAGAGAGCTGAGAATTTCGGATTTTTCGATCGAAATTGTACCGACAAGCACGGGCTGGCCCTTTGCGTGGCACTTTTCAATTTCGTCAAGAATTGCGTTGAACTTGACCTTTTCCGTCTTATAAATAATATCGTTGTTGTCCTTACGTGCGAGGGGCTTGTTTGTGGGCACCTCAACAACGTCAAGACCGTAGATTTCCTGGAATTCAACGCTTTCCGTCTTAGCTGTACCTGTCATACCCGACAGCTTATCAAACATACGGAAATAGTTCTGGAAGGTGATTGTTGCAAGGGTCTTGCTTTCGTGCTCAACCTTTACGCCTTCCTTGGCTTCGATAGCCTGGTGCAGACCCTCGTTGTAGCGTCTGCCGAGCATAATTCTGCCCGTGAATTCGTCAACAATGAGTACCTTACCTTCTTTGACAACGTAGTCAATATCACAACGCATAACACCGTTTGCCTTGATAGCCTGGTTGATGTGGTGCTGAAGAGTGAGGTTGCTGCCGTCCATAAGGTTTTCAACGTTGAAGTAGCGCTCTGCCTTTTCGACACCGCTCTTTGTAAGGGTTGCGGTGCGTGCCTTTTCGTCAACAACGTAGTCGCCGTCATCCGCTATTGTTTCAACGGTTTCCTTCTTGGAGTCAACCTCACGAACCTTGACCATTTTCAGCGTTTTTGCAAAACGGTCTGCAAGGTCGTAAAGCTGGGTAGAGGCTTCACCCCTGCCCGAAATGATAAGCGGTGTTCTTGCTCCGTCGATAAGGATTGAGTCAACCTCGTCAACAATTGCAAAGCTGTGACCGCGCTGAACACGCTGTTCCTTGTACTGCACCATATTGTCACGAAGGTAGTCGAAGCCCATTTCGTTGTTTGTGCCGTAGGTGATGTCTGCGGCATAGGCTTCTCTTCTCTGCTTGTTGTCGCAGTCGTGTACGATAAGACCGACGGTAAGACCCATAAAGCGGTAAACCTTGCCCATCCACTCGGAGTCACGGCGAGCAAGATAATCGTTTACCGTAACAATGTGTACACCCTTGCCTGTGAGTGCGTTGAGGTAGGCAGGCAGAGTTGTGGTGAGGGTTTTACCTTCACCTGTTTTCATTTCGGCAATTCTGCCCTGATGAAGCACAATACCGCCGACAATCTGCACAGGGTAGTGCTTTTCCTTGAGTACACGCCACGAAGCCTCACGGCAGGCGGCAAATGCCTCAGGCAGAATATCGTCAAGCGTTTCGCCCTTTGAAAGTCTGTCCTTGAATTCGGCGGTCTTTGCCTGCAGAGCCTTGTCGCTGAGTGCGGCATACTCGCTCTCAAGGGCAAGCACCTTGTCCTTTAAGGGTGTGATGCGCTTGATTTCGCGCTTGGAATAATCTCCGAAAAGCTTTTTGAAAAATGACATCTTTTTTCCTTCCTTCGGTTTAATATATTATTTGTGAGATTGATTTATTAAATAAATTCTTTGAGCAAATCCTCGCTCTTTATACATATCGCCGTGCCGGAAAAGCCTATCGCACCCGAGGTGTTGAGCTTTTCAATCGCTTTGTAAAGCTCTTCTTTCGTAAGACTCAGCGATTTGGCAACCTTGAGCATATCCTGCGGAAGACTTACCTCGTTTTTGCTGTTTTTGGGTCTTTCAAGAAGATAGCCGGCAAGCTTACCTTCCGCATCTGATTTTTTGTTTGCCTTATTTTTTTCTGCCGCTTCTCTTTCCGACAGAAATTCAAGGAAGCTTCTTGAAGCCGAAAAGTCATCCTGCAAAAGCCAATCTATTGCTGACTTTTTCACGAAAACAACCTTGCTCTCCTGCGAAGTGGAAAGCGTGAAGCTTTCTGCACCCGAAGAGTAAAGCGTTTCTGCGCCGAAAATAAAACCATCCGGCTTGCTTGCGGTAATTCTGCCGCCCTCAAGCAGGTGACAGCCGCCTGTGAGAATAACACCGACCGCCTTTTTTATTCCGTAGCAGGGGAATACCTGCTGACCCTTTGAAAAGTCTTTTAGCACGGTGTCCTCACTTGCCAGAATATAGCGCAGGGCTTCTTCCTTTGCACCCGAAAAAGCAGGGTGTGCCGCCAGCAGCTTAACTGCTTTTTCA
>JAZOMP010000026.1:0-4854 GCA_045654045.1 Acutalibacteraceae bacterium | reverse complement strand
GAGTTTCGTCAACGCCGTCCTTTGCGGGGTCAAAGCGCATAACGTACATATTGCCGTCGTAGCCTGTGGGGTCACGGTCGTCGGAGAAGTATTCTGCGCAATCCTTCTGGCTGAAGTAGAGCTTGCCTTCTTCCATAGACTTTGTAGCGTCCTTAATTGACTGTGCGGTACGCTCCTTAAGAAGGTTCATAAACTGCTCGTCGGGGCCGGGCTTGGTCTTAAAGATAAGCTGGTTGTTGAGAGCGGCGAGAGTGTTGTTAGCCATCTTGAGGAAGAAGGGATTCCAAAGACCCAATGTGTCAATTTCGCTGTGGCAGTGTGTAGCTGTAACGTTGATTGAAACAATGTTGTTTTTCTTTGCGTAATCAGCAAGAAGAGCACGGATATCGCGGATATCCTTATTGGAAATACCGATACTTTCGATTGTACAGAATGCAACCTTGCCTCTGCCTGAACCGTCGTCCATAACTACTGTGTAAACGTTCATATCGTCGAGAACTTCTTCAACAGTGTTGGAGGGGAAGTTCTGGAGAAGATAACCGGCGAGGTAGTAGGGTCTGTCAAGAATATCGTCGGGAACGAGGCTTGTCTGGTCGTAGCCGAGGCTCCATACTCCGCCTGCGTTGGAATCGATAAACGTCTTGTGGCCGGGCATAAAGTTGGGGCTGTCGTATTTGTCAGCGTCAACAAACGTTGTGTTGGCAACGGGAGCAGGAACGGCAAGGCAATTGAGAATTGTCATAAAGACAAGCTCAAGGTATGTGTAGCCGATTGTTTCCTTTTCCTGTTCTGTGTCAGCGCCGATCATAGCCATAACAGCCTCAATGGGGTTGAGGAGGTTATATGCTTTGCCGTCGATTCTGACGTAAACGGGGTCAAGCAGCTTGCGGTTGCTTGTGATTGAACTTGTAATGAATGATTTGTCAACTGTTTCGGTTTCTGCTGTCTCGGCGCTTGCGCTGGTGGCGGCTGCTACGCAACCGAATACCATACAAAGGCTGAGGAAAACAGCGATAACCTTTTTAAGAGTTTTCATTTTGTTTCCTCCATAAAATTTTTTGACTGGCGGTTTATTACCGCTTTTCGTACAAGTATAATGATAACATAATAAATATTATAATACAATTACCGCTACGTAGAAAATAAAACATAAATATTGGTTAATTTTACTGTATTTACTTTCAAAATAAGGATATTAATATGTTAAGCGTTGACTAATTTTGATAATTTTGTTAAAATACATAATAGCGTATTAGTGTATAAGTGTAACTGTATAAAAAGGAGAAACTTATGGATAGTATTAAAGCGGTCAAAACGCTTATGGATATACTCCGCTTTCTGCAGAAATATACTCCCGTGCTTTATCCCCTGCTTGCGCTTACTCTTGTGCTTTCGGGCATATTTGAGCTTGCAACCCTTTCGGCAAGACCGGAAGAGGTTTCGAAAACAATGGTGCTCGGTGCGGATTCGTGGGAGCATTCGCAGGATGTTACGACCGACGGCGAAAGCTACTACTTCACCTGCAAATACGGCATCATAAAAACGGAGCTTGACTGCAAGACCGTTACCGTACGCAATGCAGACGCTATTCCCGACGATTTCAAGGTTGAATACGGCTCGGCACATATCGGCGGTATCAGCTTCTATAACGGAAAGCTCTACTGCGCCGTTGAGGACAGCAAGGTCTGGCAGCATCCGCTTATTGTGGTTTATGATGCTGAAACGCTTGAATATACGGGCGAATTCTACCACCTTGATCCCGCAAAGCACACAAAGGGTCTGCCGTGGATAAGCGTTAACCCCGAAACGGGTATAATATACTGTGCCGCAAGAGATAATTCTACCGAAATTATGTGTTACGATACGGCAACACAAGGCTACCTTGAGCCGATTGTGCTCGTCAATTCCGAGCCCGGCTTCAATATTCACAAAATCCAGGGCGGCGAGGTAAACGGCGGAGTGCTCTACCTTGCAACAAACGATTCGACCCAGGCTGTTTTCAGCGTTGACCTTGCGAGCGGTCAGGCAGAAAAGCTCTTCGACCGCAACCTGTTTTCAGGCAGCGAGGGTGAGGGTCTGACCATCCTTGAAACGCAGGACGGTGCGTTTATCCACGCAATGGATATGAGCCCGATTTTTATTTCCGCATACGTCAGACACTACGCAAAGTAAAATTTTTGATAAATCCCAAAAGAAAGGCAAAGTAAATGTTAGAGTTAAAAAACGTTTCTTTCACCGTCGGCGGTAAGGATGGACTCGATATTATCGATGACGTTTCCTTAACGGTCAATGACGGCGAATTCCTTGTAGTAACAGGCCCCAACGGCGGCGGTAAATCCACGCTGGCAAGGCTGATTATGGGTATCGAGCAGCCTACGGGCGGCCAGATACTCCTTAACGGGCAGGACATAACCGGTCTGTCCGTAACCGAAAGAGCAAGACTCGGTGTAGGCTATGCTTTCCAGCAGCCGCCCCGTTTCAAGGGCCTTACGGTGCGCAGGCTTCTTGAACTTGCCGCAGGCAGTGCGCTTCCCGAGGATGAGTGCTGCTCCTACCTTACAAACGTCGGTCTTTGCTCAAAGGACTATCTCAACCGTGAAATCGACGCTTCCCTTTCTGGCGGCGAGGTAAAGCGAATTGAAATTGCTTCGCTTATGGCAAGAGAGCTGAAGCTTGCTATTTTCGATGAGCCGGAAGCAGGTATTGATCTGTGGAGCTTTGCAATGCTTGTCGATACCTTCAAAACTCTCAGCCGCCGCAGGCATGACAGCGTAATCATAATCTCCCACCAGGAGAGGATAATGCAGCTTGCGGATAACATTGCCGTTATCGCAAACGGTAAGCTGAAAAATCTTGGCCCGAAGGATGAGATTTTCCCGAATCTGATGAAAGAGCTCAGTGCAGACTGCGGCTTCAGAGGAGGTAAGTGATATGTTTGATTATATTGAAAAAAACCTTCTCTCCGCAATTGCCGATATGAGCGGCATTCCCGACGCAGGCGCATTCAATATCCGCATAAATGGCGGCGGCGCGGCAAGGTCATCTACCGAAACCGTAACGATTGAGCCTAAAACGGACAAGCAGGGTATAGATATCAAGGTTAAGCCCTTCTCCAAGGCAGACAACGTTCACATTCCCGTTATCGTTACCGAATCGGGTGTGAGCGACAGAGTTTATAACGATTTTTATATCGGCGAGGGTGCCGAGGTAAGAATTGTTGCAGGCTGCGGTATTCACAACGACGGCAGCTGCGATAGCAGACACGAGGGTATACACCGCTTCTTTATCGGCAAAAACGCCAAGGTGACTTATATTGAAAAGCACTACGGCGAAGGAGAGGGCACAGGTGCAAGAGTGCTCAACCCCGTAACCGAGGTCTATATGGAAGAGGGTGCCGAGTGCGAAATGGAAACCGTGCAGATCAAGGGTGTCGATTCTACGGCGCGAACAAGCACGGCTCACCTTGGCAAAAACGCAAAGCTTGTAATTACCGAAAGGCTTATGACCCACGGCGCACAGTACGCACGAAGCGATATGGTTATCGAGCTTGATGGCGAGGATGCTTCGGCACAGATTATTTCACGCTCCGTTGCAAAGGATACCTCCGAGCAGATATTCTACCCCAGAGCGGTCGGCAACAACCGCTGCCGTGCTCACGTACAGTGCGACTCGATTATTATGGATAGCGCAAAAATCCGCTCCATTCCCGAAATTGCCGCAAACCACCCCGATGCACAGATTGTCCACGAGGCGGCTATAGGCAAAATCAATTCCGACCAGCTTACAAAGCTCTGCACCCTGGGTCTTACACCCGACGAAGCCGAAGAGGTAATAATCGAAGGCTTCCTGAATTAAGCAATTTATTTTCAAAATAAATTAAAAAGGAGAACCAACAATGGCAAACGAATTCTTTTGTGCGCCCGGCGGTAAATTCAGCCGTAAGCGTACCATCCTCACAGGCTTCGGCTTTATGGCAAGCTCAATAGCCTGGGCAATCTACGACCCCTATATTACAAAGATTCTCAACCGCCTTCTCACAGAGTCCGCAACCATTACTGCATGGAGTGCAAAGCTCAACGAAATGTTCCCCGTGCTCGCAAAGTTTGCAGAAACACAGGGTCAGGACGTTAACCTTGCCGGCGGCGGTATCACACTTGTTCCGCTTTTCATCGGTATTATAATGACCTTTGATAATATTTTCGGCGTTATATTCCAGCCTACCTTCGGTAAGCTTTCCGATAACTGCCACTCCAAGCTCGGTAAGCGCCGTCCCTTCATCGTTTTCGGCGCTCCTGTTTCCGCCTTCCTTTTCGGCGTTATTCCGTGGGTTGCCCTGAGCAATTCACTTCCGCTCACAATGCTTTTCATCATCCTCTTCGTTTTCACAATGTCTCTCTGGAGAGCACCCGTTGTTGCGCTTATGCCTGCCCTTACTCCCCCTGCGATGCGCAGTGAAGGCAACGCCATCATCAACCTTATGGGCGGTGTCGGCTCGGCTATCGGTATGTTTGCAGGTACTATCGTAGGCGTTATCTATAAGCTCTTTACGGGTATTGAGGTTACTGCCGAAAATGAGCAGATTGCCTTCCCCTACGTTTTCCTTACCGGTTCAATCGTTATGGTTATCGGTATGCTCGTAATTCTCTTCTTCGTTAAAGAGCCTTCAAGCAAGCTTGAGGTCAAGAGCGCACAGAACAGAGCAGCTGACGCTGCTGCAAGAGCAAAGGCTGAAAAAGAAGCCAAGGCAGCAGAAAAGGCAGCAAGAAAGGCACAGAAGCTTTCCGGTTCAGAGAGAAGAAGCCTTATCTTTATGCTCGGCGGTCTGTTCTTCCTCTTCTGCGGTACAAACGCAAT
>JAZOMP010000025.1:0-13398 GCA_045654045.1 Acutalibacteraceae bacterium | reverse complement strand
CCTTATATAAATTAAAACTTATATTTTTCGCTGACAGCCTTACGCATCTTGTTGAGCGAGAAGGGCTTGATTTCTTCTACAATGCGGTCACGCATTGCCTTGCCCTCTTCCGTATTCTGCGGAGCTGATGAGAAATCAAGCTCAACGCCGAGCTCCTTACAGACACGGTCAACAAATATCGGCCACAGCTCGCCTATATCACCGATAACCGGAATACTGTTTTCAAGGCGGGTAAAGGCTGACATTTCCATACGGAACGGAATTTTCGTAAGCTTTGTCTTGGGAAGACCTTCGTTTATAGCCTTCTGGATAAGCTCACTGTTCTTATTAAGATCCCACGAACGCTTGAGGTTTTCGTCAAGGTCGAAGCGGATAAGAGTCTTGTCCTTAAGGCTATATGTAGGCAGACCGTTCATTGATGCCCAGATACCGTGACCTGTGTAGGTTTCAAACGGACCGTCGTGAATTTCCTGGGTAAGAGCAACTGCGGATTCAATAATAACGTCGGCATCCGAAAGCATTTTTGCAATTCTCTTACAGCGCTGGCTTACGGGAATGCTGTCGGAAATACAAAGACCGACCTGACCGCCACCGATAAGCTGGGGAACGCTTACAAGAACGGGCACGCCCTTGATTGCGCCTGCACCTATCATTGTTCTCGGGTCAGCACCGAGACCTGCAACGTACTCAAAGCTTTCGCCAAGAGTCTGTGCGGCAACCATAACCTCGGTAGAAACGGTTTCGTTGAACCAGCCTACAGGGTAAGCCATATTGCCTGCCGCCTTGATGATTACCTTGCCCTCTGCCTTTTCGCAGATTTCAACGAGTTCTTCGTCAAGAGGCATTTCGGAACGTATTCTTGCCCACTCCTCATCATCGAGCTGTGTAAGCTCATAGATATTGCCGCGGCAACGGATTTCCTCCGGGCACTTGTCGCCGAGAATGTCTGCATCAAAACGCTTTACACGGTCGAGCGTACCGCCCATTTCGTGGGAGATAACCGCCGAGCTTGTTGTAACGCCGTCGATAAGACCGGCGTGAATAAGTGCGGCAATAAGGGTTGTTACGCCCTCGTGAAGGTTGGGACCGCTGCCGATAACAGCTGCAACCTTACCGCCACGCTTTTTAACCTCAACAACCTTTTCAATTGCAGTTGTAAGGAACTCTTTAGTTTCATCGGGTAATGCCTGATAAAGCTGTTCTACTAATTCGGGTGATGCCATAATAAAAAATCTCCTGTCAGATAAATTTAATCAATTATTTTTTTGCCGAAGCAGGCGTCTTCGTGGTCAATTGACAAAAGGGTGAAGTTATACTTCTTATAGAATTTCATTGCCTTTTCGTTTCTCGGTCCGCAGGTAAGGCAAACGCCTTTTACGCCTTTTTGCCTAAGGTGGTCACAAAGGGTATCTATCAGCTTGCCACCCATACCCATACGCTGATATTCGGGCAGAATATCAACGTGAAAATGTGCAGGATATTCTTCCTTGAACTCCTCCTGACGAAGATAGGCGGTGGAAGCCCATTCGTATCTGTCCTCACCGTAGCTGTCGGAGCGCGGAAGATACTCACTATCAAAAATTTTCTTGAAGCGATCAAAGTTTTCGGCGCAGATTATATAGCCGACCGCCTTGCCGTCATCATCGAGGACAAAGCAGTTTTCCGGCTCATGCTCTATGTAGTAATTACAGAAAGTGTTGTGATAAAACAGACCCGTAAGGTAATTTGGCACTTCCTCAGGACCGTCGCTGTTGTGGCAGACAAAGTGTACGTCCGCCCTGTCTTTTTCCTTGTATTTTCTGATGGACACCATTTATAAAATTCACCACCCTCAATCCGGTATATAGTATAAAATATCACACAATTATAAGAATAGCAACAAAAAATCTTGATTTTTCTAAAAATAAGTGTATATTTTAACTAAAGGGGGCCTTTATATGAATTTCAAAGATAAACTGCTTAAAAGTGCAGTAGGTACACTTACAAATACTATTCTTTCCACTATGCCAAAACGCTTTTTCACAACCCGAGAAGAAGCCGACAGATATATGAAAAAGGGTGACGAAGCATTCGATTACAACGCAGGTGAAAAATGGACCTGCGGCTTCGGCAAGGCGGTTTTCACACCGACAGATTACAAAGAAAAAACCTATTATATTGCCGGATATGATTCAAACAACCCTGTAAAAGGTGTGCTTGACGATCTTTGTGCAAGAGCTGTTTATCTTGACGATAATCGTGGCAACGGCGGTGCTGTTTTCTGCTCGCTCGACTGTGTGGGAATAAGCCGGCACGTTATAAACGATATAAGAAAGCTCGTGCTTAAAAGCGGAAAAATTGTCAAGATCAAATCCATAAACATTGCTTCAACCCACACTCACGCAGGTATTGACACACAGGGTCTGTGGGGCGAAAAGCTGTACAAGACGGGCAAGGATGACGCCTTCCTCGCAAACCTCAAAAAGCAGGCTGCAAAGGCAATTATTGAAGCTTATGAAAGCCGCAGAGACGGCAGACTGTTTATTGGTTACACCGAGGCTGAGGATATGCAGGCAGACGTTCGAACACCCGTAACCTACGACAAAAACTTGACGAGATTCCGTTTTTCACCCTTTGACAATTCGGGCGATATTTATGTTGTAAACTTTGCCTCGCACGCTGAGCTTCTTGGCACGACCTCACTTGTCAGCGCAGATTTCCCCGCTTACCTTATCAAGGAAATTGAAGAAAGCATCCCCGAATCACAGGCGGTATTTTTCAACGGTGCCGTCGGCGGTATGATATCGGCAAAGGAAATCAAAAAGGTTTACCGCAACAAAATCGACTGCGAAGAGTATATGAAGGGCTTTGGCAAGCAATTAGGCGAGCTGGCACTTTCAATAGACAACGAAACCGAAATCAAACCCATTCTTAATATTAAATCGGTGGGCGTTGATATTCCCGGTGCAAACACTGTGCTTATACTTGCAAGATTTATAGGCGTTCTCAACAACGATATAGTCCGCACCGACAAGCGCAATAAGGTTTGCATACGCTCGGAAGTCGGATTTATGGAGCTGGGCGAAAAGGATTGCGGCGTATTCCTAATACCAGGTGAGCTTTTCCCCGAGCTTTACAACGGTGAATTCCTTACCGAAAAGGACAGCGCGCACCACCGCAAGGCAAGCTACAAAAAGGTACTCAGCGACCTTACGGACTGTAAGCACAAATTCGTTATCGGTCTTTGTAACGATGAGCTTGGCTACATACTTGCCGAAAATGACTTTATGCTCAACGAAGCCCTGCCCTACATCAACAAGGCTACTGACGATATGGACAGAGACCACTACGAGGAAACCAACTCAACAGGTCCCGAAACGGGAAAAATCCTGCTTGAAACAACCGAAAAACTGATTAAAGTAAGTATTAAGTAATTTAATAATAAAGGAGAATTTTGTTATGAAAAAAGGATTCAGAACTTTCATCACAACGCTTCTTGTATTCACAATGCTTTTCTCGGTTAACGCTTCTGCCGTTACCGTTTCGGCAGGACACAACACCGCAATCCGTGCCGTAACAACCGTGCTCGGCGGAATTATTGACGGTGTAATAAGCCTGTTAGGTGCAATTGCACCCACGCCCGACTACCCGACGGTTGAGGAGTATTTCGCAGGTAAAAGCGAAAACTTTTACGAGGGCACAGCTGAGTTTATAGATGCAGCCGCTCAGGGTGCGCAATGGTCACTCGGCTTCGGCAAGGAAAGCCTTGTGCCAGACAACCTGCTTGACGGCACGAAGAAATATTACACGGGTGGCTACTTCACCCAGAAGGTAAGCGGCGTTTACGACGACCAGAAGGCTATTGCAATTGCACTTGAGGACGGCTCGGGCAGAGGCACGACAATTTTTGCCTCGGTTGACGGCATAGGCATTGCCAACAAGGACGTACGTGCAATCAGAGCCACCGCAGAAAAGAAGCTGCTTGAAAAAGGCGTTTTTGCAAACATCAACGCTATAAACATAAACGCAACGCATTGCCACACGGTTATTGACACACAGGGTATAGGTCTTGACCTGCTGCCGAAAATTTTCAAGAGCTTCTTTACCGGCGCAGACAGGTCTGTTGATAGCGAATTCCTCGACGTTATGATTGACAAAACAGCCGACGCAATTGTTGAAGCATACCTTAATATGGAAAAGGGTAAGCTTTACTACTTTGAAAGTGCAACAATGGGCAAGGACGAGACAAACGGCATTTTCCTTGACGACGAGTACCCCTACCTTTACAACAAGAGATATTATACGGAAGCCTTCCAGAATTTCTTTGCCTGCTTTAAATTCATACCCGATAACGAAAATTCAGCCGCAACGATTTTCACTAACATAGGTGCACACCCGACAACGATTAACGAATCAACAGACCTTCTTTCTGCTGACTTCCCCGCATTTATGGAAAGCGAAATCAATGCGGCAGGTATGAACTTTATGTTCATTCAGGGTGCGCAGGCCCCCGTTTCGGTAAACAAATGGGCTGAAATGCCTGAAGATATAGTTTCAAGAGTTGACGCAGAGGCTGCAGCTGACCCGCGGGTAGAGGATTACAGGATTGCCAAGCAGCTCGGCTATGAATTTGCAAGCCTTATACTTGAGGCACAGGATAATACCACAGAGGTTGAGCCTATACTCAACATTAAAATGACAGAATACGTTGTACCGCTCGGAAAGGGTCTGCTCGGCTACGGTGCAACGGAAGGCTTTATAGGCACAACAACGGTTGAGGATTCTTCAAGCGAAACGGGCTATTCAATTATTACGGAGGCCGGCTATATCGAAATAGGCAAGGACATTGTTCTGCTTACCGCACCGGGCGAAATTGTGCCCCAGCTCATTTACGGCGAGATAATTTCTGCAGAGGACTCTTACCTCGGCACTCCCTGGATGCTTGATGTTACGGCAAGCCTTATTCCCATGGGCAAAACGGTGCTTGTAATGGGTCTTTGCAACGATGCTATAGGCTACATTGTTCCCGATAACGACTTTGCGCACTTCATTGCCGACTCAATATGGAATATTGACGGTGCTGACAAGCTTTTCGGTACTTACCACAGACACTATGAAGAAATGCTTTCAACGGGCGACAAGGCAGGCTCGGCAACTATAGCGTCACTCAACGCACTCGCAAAAGAAATAAACAAATAAAACAAGTTACGGAGAAAGAATATGAAATTAAGAGCACCTGCAATTCCGCTGATTACGGTTGACCCGTTTTTCACAGTATGGTCTGCAGATAACGAATTAAACCATTCCAAAACGGAGCATTGGTCAGGCAAAGGAAATTCAATTATCGGCAGTGTCTTTATAGATGGCAAGGAATTTGTTTTCCTCGGTTATCACAGAGACAGAAAGAAACTGCCGCAGATTTCACTTGATATTGATGCGCTTTCCACAACGGCAGTTTTCGAAAACGAAAGCATAAGGCTTACAGCAATTTTCACAACTCCTCTTCTGCCCGATGATTACCGCCTGCTTACAAGACCCGTTTCTTATATGGAGCTGCAGTACGAAAACGTTGACGGCAAGAAGCACGAGGTCAAAATAAACGTTGCGGTCAGCGAGGAATTGTGCCTTGATGAACAGAGAGATATTGACGTTACAACCGAAGAGATAAAATACGGCAGACTCACCGCAATGAAGATGGGCAATGAAACGCAAAAGCCCCTTAACAAAAGCGGTGACGACATAAGAATTGACTGGGGCTACTGCTACCTTGCAACCGACTGTGCAGAGGCTCAAAGCAGCTTCAGCAGAATATGGGGCGATGCACACATCAACATTTCCGCTCCTCTTTATGAAAACAAGGCACTCACCTATTACTTTGCATATGACGATGTTTACAGTATTGAATACTTCGGCAAGCCTCTTCGTTCATACTGGAACAAGGACGGACAATCGATACTTGAGGCTATTGCTGAGGCGGCAGAGGAATACGAAAACCTGAAGCCGAAATGCAAGGAGTTTTCGGATAAGCTGTATAAGGATGCCTTTGCGGCAGGTGGCGAAGAATACGCCGAATTGCTGTCTCTCGCCTACCGTCAGGTTATTGCCGGACACAAGCTTGCGCTTGACGAAAACGGCGAAATACTGTTCATTTCAAAGGAATGTTACTCCAACGGCTGTGCCGCTACGGTTGACGTTTCCTATCCGTCCACTCCGATGTTCCTACTTTACAACCCCGACCTTGTAAAGGGTATGATGCGCCCGGTTTATAAATTTGCGAGAAGTGACAAGTGGATATTTGATTTTGCGCCGCACGACGCCGGTCGGTATCCGCTTGTTAACGGTCAGGTTTACGCATTCAACGAAGAAGACGTAATGAGATGCCAGATGCCTGTTGAGGAATGCGGAAATATGCTTGTTATGGAGGCAAACGTTGCACTTGCAACAGGTAAGGCGGATTTTGCTAACGAACACCTTGATCTGCTTGAAAAATGGTGTGATTACCTTATCAGGTACGGTGCTGACCCCGGCAACCAGCTTTGCACGGACGATTTTGCAGGTCACCTGGCACACAACTGCAACCTCTCACTCAAGGCTATAATGGGCTTACAAGGTATGTCGATAATTACCGCTATGCTCGGTGACAGCAAAAAATCGGCTTACTACAGAAACGAAGCTGAAAAGATGGCGACAATATGGCTTGACACCGCCGTAAACGAGGACGGCACTACCAGACTCGCCTTTGACCAGCCCGACTCCTACTCAATGAAATACAATATGGTATGGGACAAGGTATGGGGCAGCAGACTTTTCACACAGGAATTTATGGACAACGAAATTGCAGACAATTTCAGGCACTTCAACCGCTACGGTATGCCGCTTGACAGCAGGGCGGATTACACTAAATCCGACTGGCTTGTGTGGACAGGATCTATGGCTTCAAGCGACAAAATGTTCAGGAAATATATTGCTCCGCTCTGGGCAGCTTATAACGAAAGCCCGTCAAGAGTACCTATGACAGACTGGTACGATACTGTGAGCAGCAAATGGGTTTCCTTCCGCCACAGAACGGTACAGGGAGGATTGTTTATGAGAGTACTGATGAACAGCGGAAAACTGAAGATATAAAAAACCGAGGCGTTGCAGTTAACTGCAACGCCTCTATTATAGTTGTATATTATCCCAGCAAAACGTCGAACACGAGCATCAGGCAGAAGCCCGCAAGCAGGGAGTAAGTTGCTCCCCTTTCTGCGCCGTGGGCATGGGTTTCGGGTATCATTTCGTCGCTTATTACGTAGAGCATTGTACCGCCTGCAAAGGCAAGGGCAAACGGCAGGACAGCCGTTGAAATGCTTACGGCAAAGAAGCCCAGCAAAGTACCCACAACCTCGACAACGCCTGTAATTATTGCGATAACAAAGGTTCTCGAGTGGCTCATTCCTGCGGCAAGCATAGGGCCGATTATAACCATACCCTCGGGGATATTCTGCAGGGCTATACCGCCTGCAATTGTAAGTGCCTGGGTTACGTCACCCGTACCGAAACCAACGCCTGCGGCTATACCCTCGGGAAGGTTATGGATTGCTATTGCAATTACAAAGAGCAGAATTTTATTGAGCTTTTCCTGCTTTTCGGGGTGAGCTTCGCCATCTACACCCGTTAATTTGTGCAAGTGCGGAACAAGCTTATCAATGAGGTTAACACACAGTGCGCCGCAGAAAATACCGGCAACGGTAACAACAAGCGGATATTTACCGCCGTGCTCCAGCGAAGGCAGAATAAGACCTATTACCGAGGCAGCAAGCATAACACCCGCAGCAAAGGAAAGAACAATATCGCTGAATTTATGGGTAGTCTTTTTAAAAATAAAGCCTAAAAGCGCACCTACAACGGAAGCACCACCGACACCCAGAGCCGTTAACAAAACCATAGTCATAGCAAAATCACCTGCCGTAAGAATTAATTAGCTTGATTTATAATAACATATTTTTTATTATTTTAGAAGTGTTTTTAATAATTATATCATTATATAAGAAAACGCCCCTCGGCGTTAACCGAAGGGCGCATCTTTATAAATACGGTATTATTTAAAGATTAAAGAACACTGAGTTCAAGTGTTTCATCGATAAATGTGCCGTTTTCCTCTGTGACAAGTCTCCATGTCTTGCAAAGACCGAGAGGCTCGAGGATATCGGAGTTTTCACCTACGGAGATAGTAACGATACCGTAAACCTTGAAGTTAATTGTACCGCCGAGCTCTTCGCCGTTGGGAAGTGTCCAGTTCATATCCATAAGGAAGTCATAGGGAATATCGAGGTTGTGAACAGCAGCACCGCAGGTAAGGTGTACAGTTACGTGTACGCCGAGACCTACTTCAACACCGACGTCAACAAGAACGATGCTTACGATGCTGATATCAACATAGAGACCGAGAACAGCTTCTACACGAGCCTGAGCTGTGAAATCTGTCATACCGGGAGTCTCAACGGAGATAGCTCTTACCTTATTGTCGATAATCTCTACACCCTTCTGCTCGTGAGAGGTGATAACAAGATCAACTCTACCGTCGAAGGTGATGACGAACTTAGCTGTGATACCGATTGTGATTGCGGGGCAGTTGGGAATAGCTACGTCGATAGCAAATACTTCGATTTCGCTTTCGGAGCCGCCCTTCATCTCGAAGAGACCGCCTTCAACACGACCGAAGAAGTCCATGCTGTCTGTACCCTCGGGAAGCTCGGATTCGTCAAGAGACCAGGACTTGGAACCTGTTACGGTTGTTGTGTCCTTAAGGTCGTAGTCAACGATAACGTATGAGTGCTTAACGTCGTTAACGGAAAGAGCACCATCGAACTTTGTGTCAACCTTGAAGTTGCGTACTTCGTAGGACTTGTTGATGTAAACGCCCTTGAATGAACCGCCGACAGCAACGTCAAAACCGCCTTCTGCAAGACCTGCATGAATGTCAAGACCTGCTACAGAGAAGTCTACCTCGATATCATCAAGGATGGACTGGCCGTTAATGCCTGCTGTTTCGGGCTGTGCGAAGGGATTTACGCTACCTTCATAAGCAAGGTATGTAATATCCTCTTCTTCGATAACCTCGCCGTCAGCTGTCTGGAGAGTAAGGCCATCGCTGTTCTCTACGAGTGCAAGGCTGTCAAGTGTGATGTCGCCCTGATCCTTGGAGGAAAGAATACCGCCATTGGTGCTGGGCTTAAGAACCTTGTTTGCACGAAGATCGTAAGCAACATCAAGAGCTGTTCTTGCGTCTGCCTTGCTGATAAGCTGTGCTTCGTACTCGCCTGCCTCGATCTCGAGTGAAACAACACCGAGAGTGACAGCAATCTTAAGAGAATTTTCCTCATCAGAAATTGTCTTGAGGTTTGCTGCTGCAACGAGAGATTCTGCAACAAGAACGTCTGTAATTGCTGCATCTGCATCATACTCACCGTAAAGAACGTTCCACTTCTTACAAGCGGCAACAATCTGCTGCTCTTCTGTAAGTGTTTCGCCTTCCTTAGCATCATAGTCAAGGTCTCTGAATGTATCTACAACCATTGCGTACCACTCTGCCTGAGTGTAGCAATCTTCGGGCTGAAGAGCAGGAGCGAGACCGAGAAGAGACATGATAAAGGACATTATCAATGAGATGATCTTCTGGAAAAACTGCATTTTGATTTTCTCCTTTCATATATTTCTTTGAAAGATACCCGGGGAGGCGAACTCATACTCCCCTATTTAGGTATCTATATTATAACACAAATGTTAATATTTGCAAGTTTTTATTTATATATAAACTAACTTTGTTTAAACTGCTAAAGCAACGCTGATGTTATATTATCAATTTTTGCTTATTTGCTCTTTGAAAATCCCCGTTTTGCAACTACAGATACCGCTTTTGTTCAAAATGACCATAAGCTGTTTTTGTCTAATAAAACTTGCACAAAAGCCCCTACATAATAGCGGCAACAACCGCCATTTCTTCAAAAGAACAATACGTTTTTTCGCAGTATTTTTCATATTCAACCGAAAATGCTGCTCTGCCGTATTCGGCGGCAAACCAATCGCAAAAGCCTCTTTCCTCGTCAAGCGCACTGCTTCTTTCCGCCTTTTCAAGCCCCGAGCACAGGCGGAGTATTTTTGCCATAAGCGCACCCTTTTCTTCGCAGTCACCACCTGTAACGTAGAGCGAGTTTTTACCCTTTCTTACATCCACTATATGCCGCACATCGTATTTGCGGCACAGACTTGCCAACGCACGGGTTTCCGGCTCGCTGAAATGGGTTTTACCGCCGTAAAAGCGAGCGCCAGGTGAGGTATAGCCCACACTTCTTTCGGTTTCTTTTAGTCTTCTCCAATCGTCGGAAGCATTGCGGCTCAAATCCACACCTGCGGCGTTTGCACACCAATCCTCAAACCCATCGGGACTCAGTCGCTGGGCAAGCCCTGCATAGCAGCCTGCCGCAACCGCACCGCAGCGGCGCATTTCCATTCCGTCCGGGTTAACGCAAGGGATAATAATCACTCCCCTGCTTTTGAAAATTTCTTTAAGCCTTATTCCGCATAACTTACCACCGCTCTCTACGACACGGCACATATTTTCATACAGCCGTAAAAGTGCAAAGGCTGTTTCTCCGTCGCCGGCATTCATACAGCCTGTATAAAGTGTTGCCCCACGTGTCTCTCCCAGCCCCAAAGTAAAAATCGCTCTGCCACCCCAGCTTCTCGCACCGACTGTACAACAGGCAAAGGGGTACTTTTCCTTGAGTGCATAAACCTTTCGCCGCATATCCGCATAATCCGGACAAAAAGACGTTACCTCCGTTCTGACCACCGCCTTCGAAAAATATTCACTCTAAATAGATATGCAGAAAAAGTAAAATTCATTAATTAACGGGCATATTAATTTACGAGGTGATTTGAATGTGCGGAATTATTGGCTGTAACGGCGTTGAGTCGGCTGTGCCTGTACTCTTAAACGGGCTGGAAAGAATGGAATACAGGGGTTACGACTCTTCAGGCATAGCCGTGTTAAGCAAAGGAAAAATCATAACCGAAAAGAAAAAAGGCAGAGTTGCCGCACTTGTAAAAGCAATTGAACAAAGCACAATCCCCGACTCATCAATAGGCATAGGTCACACAAGGTGGGCAACGCACGGAAAACCAAGCGACGAAAACGCTCACCCGCACCAAAGCGGAAAATTTACGCTTGTACACAACGGAATTATTGAAAACCACGCTGATCTGAAAGAGAAATACCTGAAGCTGACCGCGATGAAAAGCGACACGGATACAGAGGTTGCCGTGCACCTGCTCAACAGGTTTTATTCAGATAACTGTCTTGAAGCGATTGCACACACAACAAGACTGCTCGAAGGCTCATTTGCGCTGGCAATAATATGTGAAGATGAGCCTGAAAAGATGTATTGTGTTCGGCAGGCAAGTCCACTTGTTGTCGGGACTGGTAAGGGCACGTTTGCCGCATCGGACACAGCGGCAATAAGCGAAAATATAAATACGCTTTACCGGATGGCAGACGGTGAAATCGCCGTGCTGGAGAAAGATAAAATTGAGTTTTTTAATTTCTCGCTGAACAAAATCACTAAAATGCCCGATGAATTTGAAAAAAGCAGTTACTCCGCAGACAAGGGTAACTGCGAGCATTTTATGCTTAAAGAAATTTACGAACAGCCCGAAGCGATACGCAAAACCGTTGAAGCATATCTTAACGAAAACAGCTTTGATTTGGGATTGAAGCTTGAAAAGCCCGAAAGAATTTATATTGTTGCCTGCGGGTCGGCATACCACACTGGACTTGTAGGCAGACAGGTTATCGAGCACCTTGCAAAAATCCCCGTAAGCGTTGAAACAGCGTCGGAATTCCGATATTCCGAGCCGCTTGTAAACAGAGAAACACCCGTTATAATAATCAGCCAGAGCGGTGAAACGGCAGACAGCCTTGCAGCACTTCGGGAGGCGAAAAAACGCGGAGCAAAAACGGTAAGTATAGTCAACGTAAAGGAAAGCTCAATTGCCGCGGAAAGCGATTTTGTGCTGTTGACAAAGGCCGGGCCGGAAATAGCCGTAGCAACGACAAAAGCATACGGTGCACAGCTTGCGGCGCTTTATCTGCTCGGAATTTATTTAGCGGAAAGATTCGGCACGACAGATAAAAAAGAACTTGAAAAACTAAAAAAAGCACTCACCGACCTTCACAAGACGGTAAGTGCGGCACTCGGCTGTGAGGAGCATATAAAAGAAATCGCCCAAGGACTCATAAACATTGACAGAGCATATTTTATCGGCAGAGGCCTGGGTTTTGCGGCAGCGGCAGAAGGCTCACTCAAGCTAAAAGAAATCAGCTACATTCACTGCGAAGCCTATGCCGCAGGCGAAATGAAGCACGGCACAATATCACTTATTGAAAAAGGAACGACAGTCATTGCAATGAACACGCAAAAAGAGCTGACACACAAATTACAGAGCAATATTGATGAAGTTCGTTCAAGAGGAGCAAGGGTTATTGCAGTAACATCTTCGGACAATAAAATTGATGCCGACGAAACAATAACTGCACCCGTGGTGCATCCGCTTTTTGCGGTAAGCACGCAGATTGTGCCCATACAGCTGTTAAGTTATCACATAGCAAGACTTCGGGGCTGTGATATAGACAAACCCCGAAATTTAGCCAAATCGGTTACGGTAGAATAGTATAAAGGCTGTCTTACACCAAAGCAAGACAGCCTTTTCTTTTTTAATCAGTTCTGTTTTCTGACTATTGCGTACTCGTCGTTAATCATAAAATACGGACAGCTTTTCACCATACCGCCCATATAGCGTTCGGTGTCGTCCATATCCATATCGACTATGCACTCGCATTCGCCTGTTTCTTCGTTATATTCGTAGTTGAGACAGTCCTCACACATCTTCATTTTTACCAACTCCTTACTTTTGCATTATATCACAAAATTACGGTTAAGGTCAAACATTTCACCAGTTGACAAAATGCACAAATGATGAACAATATTTTAACTCAAGAGCATAAGTATTGACTAAAGCAGAATAAAGTAGTATATTAAATGAAAGTTATATACATATTTCAGCCGAAAGGATTGTGAATTAATTGAAGGGTATAGTCCTTGCAGGCGGTTCGGGCACTCGCCTTTATCCGCTTACAATGGTTACCAGTAAACAGCTTTTACCGGTTTACGACAAACCGATGATATATTATCCGCTTTCAACGCTTATGCTTGCAGGTATCAGAGAAATTCTGATTATTTCCACACCTGCCGACACGCCGAAATTCGAAGCACTTATGGGCGACGGATCGCAGTTTGGTCTTAAGCTTTCCTATGCTGTTCAGGAAAAGCCCGAAGGTCTTGCACAGGCATTCATTATCGGCGAAGAATTTATCGGCGA